>JBGCEA010000114.1:0-19005 GCA_045105915.1 Nitratireductor sp. | reverse complement strand
TCAAATGGCCAATGCTTTGCATCCTATTTAGACGAGTTGAGAAAAGATGTTGAACTATTGCAAGAAGAGCAAAATCTTCAAGAGATTTGTAGCCAGCTAATTGAGGCTTTGAGCCTCGTTGAAGAAACAGGCGAGTGGCTGCTCTTAAAAATAAAAGCAGGTGAATTTGAAGAAGCGCTTAGTGGCGCTACACCGTTTTTGCAGCTTATGGGGCTTGCTATTGGCGCTGTGTATTTGGCCAAGCTTGGTGCATATAAAAAGACCAGCAATCAAGATGAACAGGCTATAAATGAACAACTAAATCTTGCTAGCTATTTTGCGCAAAATCATTTGCCAGAATGCGCGGCTCTAAAAAACACTATTTTGCATGGCGCGCCTTCATTGCTAGATGCAATGCAAACTTTAAAAACCAGCACCTAATAGCTTATTTCTTTTTGCGCTCTAGCAAAACGACAGTTTCTAAATGATGCGAAAATGCAAACTGATCGATTGGTGTGATAGACTTTATTGAAAAGCCACCTTCAATTAGTATTTTCAAATCACGTGCCAAGGTCTTTGGATCACATGAAATAGCAGCAATTTTTTTGACATTAGATTTGGCCAAATGCGTGCACTGAAATTCAGCGCCAGCGCGTGGCGGATCAAACACTACGCCATCAATATATTTAAGTTCTAAAAACGCGAAAGGCCTGCGAGATAGGTCTCTTTTTTCAACGCTGATTTTCTTAAGTTTACCACCAGTCTCGCGCCATGCTCTATCTAGCATATCTAGCGCTGGCTGATTAAATTCAGATGCAATAACTTCAGATTTTTTGGCAAGTCTAAGTGCAAATGGGCCAAAGCCGCAAAATAAATCAATCACCTTTTTGCAAGATTTTAAATGCTTCGTCACCAAATCTGCCATGTCTTGCTCAGCCGCTTCATTGGCTTGCACAAATGCACTTGGTGGCGGACAAACCAAAGTGTCGCCAGCTTTTAAAACTGGACGTTCTTTTTCAAGCACTGTTTCACCATCTACAGATAGGCGAATAAAATGCGCCATGCTTGGATGTGTAATAGCCTCGCGCACCAAATTGGCATCAGACTTTTGTTCTTTTTCTTTATTCACTTCTATCGATAAATCGATGCCATTTTCGCATACCAATATGTTGGCTCTAATTGAGCCATGGCGCGGCGCAAACAAACGAGAAATATCACGCGCAAAAGGAAGTGCCGCCTCAAGCTCTGACAGTAATACGGGGCACCCTTTAATGCCAACAATTTTGTTGCTGTTGCGCTCGCTAAAACCAAACACAATACCTGCTTGTGTACGCATGCCGGTTAAAACAACACGGCGTCTGCTGGCGCGAGGATAAGACTTTATGGGTTCAATAGGGTGTTCAATGCCAGATAGTTTTAAAGTGGTTTTTAAAACATCCACCTTCCAATCAAGATAAGCATCATGATCAAAATGCTGTAACTGGCAAGAACCGCAAGATCCAAAATGCCTGCAAAATGGATCTATTCTATCTTTAGATGCGCTCTTTACAGAAACAAATTCGCGTTGTGCGCTATCGCCCTCAACCTCTATTTCTTCACCCTCTAATGAGTAAGGAACATAAATAGCATTGCCATTTTCATGCGCGATACCATCACCCTGATGGCCCAAAAAATCGATCTTAACAATGTCGCTCATGCGGTTTCCAATTTAGTTTTTTCTTGCAGCCAAAAGATACTCAACATTTCCATCACCGCCCGTAATGGGGGATGGCATAAAATGAGTAACTGACCAATTGTCAAATTCATCTAACCAGTTGGCTATACCTTGAGAAACTTCGCTCGCATAGGCTTGATCGCGCACAATTCCCCCTTTACCTATATTTTCTTTGCCAACCTCAAATTGAGGCTTAACCAGAAAAATGCCATAAGTGCCTGCTTTGGCAATTTCTAGTGCTGGGGGCAATGCAAGTTTGAGCGATATAAAGCTAAGGTCTGATACAATGAAACTTGGTGTATCGTCTTCTAAATGCTGGCGCGTTAAAGCACGTGCATTGAGGTTTTCAAGGTTTCTAATTTTAGGATGATCTATCAGCTTAGGGTGCAACTGCTGTGTGCCAACATCTATGCACCAAACTTTTTCTGCGCCTTCTTCTAAGAGCACTTGCGTAAAGCCACCTGTAGAAGCCCCAAGATCAAGCGCTATATGACCACTAGGGCTATAGCCTGTTTTATCAAGCGCAGACTTTAGCTTAAGCGCTGCTCTTGAAACATATTGCGCTGCCTCATCTTCAATGCTGATCTTGCTTTGGCTGCCTACAATTTGGCCTTGTTTTTTTACAACCTTACCATCAATCAGCACGCAGCCGCGCAAAATTGCATCTCTGGCTCTGCTTCTACTTTCATAGCCAAAGTCTTCAACCAGCAATTGGTCTATTCTTATTTTGCGCATTTTATCCATCAACCCGTTTTGCGTTGATGAAACTAAAAACTCAAGGTTTTTCTGCTCAAAAATTAGGTAGGTGTGTTTTGCTCAAAAAGCTCAAGATTGATGAATGCGTTTTCATCGATGTTTTTGAAAGTACCACGCAATTCGCCAATTTTCTTAGCAGCTTGATTTGCAGCCGCATCTGAAATTTTCTGATCAAATGCTTTTTTGCCGCCTTCATATGCAATGCTTGATTGCGCAATGCCAGCATTAAAAGACAATGTCAAAGCACTAAATGCCAGACCCAATACGAGTGGAAATTTTGGAAGATTTTTCATTTTAAGCCCTGTTTTTTTACAGTGTTTTTATTATTATGGGCTTGTTATAGCAAAGAGCTCTTATAATTGTGCAAACAGAAATAGTTAATAAAAACTAATTTAAAACAGACAATTTTATAGAATTTTTTGGCGCACTTAGCCTAGCTTTTTATAAGGCGTTCAAGTTTTTTAAGGGCTGTTTCTTCATTTTCTTGATAAGCAATCGTGCCCATAAAGTCGCCATTAGACTTCATCATGAAAATACTAGCTGTATGGTCCATTGTATAATCACCATCATCTAGGGGCTGCTTTTTATAATAGACATGATAGCCTTTTGCAGCCTTATCTATTTCTGCGACACTGCCAGTTAGCCCTACAATGTTTTTATCAAATAGGCTCAGATATTCAGCTAAAAATTTGGGTGTATCGCGCTCAGGGTCAACCGTTATAAAATAGACATCAAGCTTCTTGGCTTTTTCGCCCAAGGTCTCAATCCACGATGTTGTATCATAAAGGGTGGTTGGGCAAATGTCTGGACAATTGGTAAAACCAAAAAATACCAAATGCGGGCGCCCTAACATATCTTCATCGTTAAACGATGTGCCATCTGATTTGACTAAAGA
Source organism: Nitratireductor sp. (assembly GCA_045105915.1). Classification (GTDB taxonomy): domain Bacteria; phylum Pseudomonadota; class Alphaproteobacteria; order Rhizobiales; family Rhizobiaceae; genus Salaquimonas. The sequence goes on along the minus strand of JBGCEA010000114.1, from coordinate 15,661 downwards.
AAAGTCAGCACCAAATGTTATGCGCTCAACCTTGTCTTTGTTAAAACTAAGCCAGCCAAACACACCAGCAGATACCAGTACAAGAGCCCAAATTGCATAACGAATATTTTGCATTAAAGTATCATTCGTCCAAATCTGTTACACCAGCCGCTTTGCCATCGCCGCCAATTTTAATTTTTTCAACTTTAGCTTCAGCCGCTTTTAGCAAAACTTGGCACTGGTTGCGCAATGCTTCGCCGCGCTCATATTGAGAAATAGATTGGTCTAACGGCACATTGCCTTTTTCCAAACCATCCACGATGCTTTCGAGTTCTTGCAGAGCCTGCTCAAAGTTCATTTTTTCAATATCTTCATTACTCATCTTATATTCCTACGTTCTAACCTTTGATTAATCTGCTGACATGCGCTTGAACAGATTCGCCAAGCCCTTCAAGATCATATCCACCTTCAAGCAAACTCACCAGTCTGTTTTCACAATGTTTTCCAGCAAGTTCCATCAATTCACCTGTCACCCAGTCAAAGTCATTTAGGGTGAGTTGTAAACCGCCCAAAGGGTCGCGGTAATGCGCATCAAACCCAGCAGAGACTAATATGATATCTGGTGCAAAGTTTTCAATGGCCGGAAAAATTCTATCTATATATGCCTGTTTAAAAACATCGCCTGCATCGCCATGTTTTAAAGGTGCATTGAATATATTGCCAACGCCTTCTTCGTTCAGCGCGCCAGAACCTGGAAATAATGGCATTTGATGAGACGAGCAAAACAATACGCTATCATCATCATAAAATATATCTTGCGTACCATTGCCATGGTGCACATCAAAATCGACAATCGCCACACGTTCTGCGCCATGTTGTTTTTGTGCATGCCTTGCGGCAATGGCAATTGAGTTTACAAAACAAAACCCCATCGCGGTTGCTTTTTCTGCATGGTGGCCTGGCGGGCGCATGCCAGCAAATACATTATCGGCTTTACCTTCAAACACTGCGTCTACACCAGCAATGCCAGCGCCCACGGCATGTTTTACAGCCTCTAAGCTTTTGGGGCTTGCAAGCGTGTCACCATCTATTTGAACAATGCCAGTTTCTGGTATTTTTTGTTCTATACTTTTTACAAAGTCTTTTGGGTGAGCCAGTAAAAACGAATTCGTATCAGCGCTTGGCGCTTCATGTTTTACCAGATCATAAAATTCAGATTTACGCAGCACATCATCCACCACGCGCAATCTATCAGCGCGTTCTGGATGGCCATGGGGCGTGGTGTGCTCTAGGCACGTTTTGTGGCTATAATAAAATGTAGTCATTTTGAGATTTGATAAACTTCGCCATTTTCTAAACCAACAACAAAGCCGGTTGATTGGTTTGTAGTAATTGGTGCAATCGCTTTATTAATTGCAGCTGGCAAAGCAATTGTTTGCACTACCTTTGGTCCGCTTTTTGTAATGCTAATAATTTTCAGGCTTTTTCTATTGGCAGAGGGCACTGCTAAATCTAATTTTCTATCGCCCGTTACATCAACAGAAGCTGATAAGCGCATTTCTGTCGAGCCAATAACATGATTTGAAAAACCCTTTGCACGCGCAAAAGGCACCAACTTACCTTTGTGGTATTTTATCATCATTAGAGTGCCGCCAATATGCGGCGTTAAAACATAAGCAATCTCTTTGCCTCTAACGCCAGCATAAGGTGCGATGCCTGCAATGTTTAGCCATCTATTAGCGCGGCCTATAAAACTTGTGCTGGCCTTTTTAACCAAAAATCCATTGTCTAAACCATAAATGGTGACACCAGCACCCTTAGCAACCGAGCTTCTAATGGTGACAACTTCAACCTTGCCATCATCGTCTAAATCTACCAGTCTTGGTGTGCGGTCTTCAAAAACTTCATTGCGTGGCAAACGAACGGAAAGGGTGGCACCGCGTTTGTTTTTTACCTTCAACACGCCAGCTTCTACGCCATCGCCTAATATAGCATGTCTATAGCGTGTTGTTGGGCCACTATACCAAGCCTCACGAATATCGCCTGTTGGGTGTGTTGCAATTAGCCCATCAGGTAGACCGTCATTGCTGGGAGCGGGTGCTTGCTTTTCTTTTAAGATTTCTGGCGGATAAGCAGCAGGACTAAGCTTTACAAGCTTTAAAGCAGATTGCGAAAAAGCCTTTGGCGCAAAAGTTGTTTGTATAATTAAAAGAGTAATACTCGTTACAAATAATAAAGCGCGTAGCATATGCCCAATCCTTAGTTTTGAATTCTGGTTAGTCCTTAATCAAAGTCTTAGAGATTTCTATACCAAAACCTTCAAGGCCAACATAATGTCTTTCTCGTGATGAGAGCAATTCAATAGAGCTTATACCAAGATCTTTCAGTATTTGCGCACCAAGGCCAATCTCTAACCATTCATCTTTGCGCTCTATTGCGCTTTCATGGTCTTCTGCGTGGCCAACTATTTCTGGTTCATTGCGCGTTGAAGATTGGCTAACGCCTACAGAGCCTTCGCGCCAATAAACAATCACGCCACGTTCATTGCTGCCAAAGTCTTTTATGGTTTGTTTTAGTTTGTCATTGGCGCCAAAAACATCATCCAAAACAGATTCTATTTGCAAACGAACAGGTATATTTTTACCATCTCTTATATCGCCAAACACAATAGCCACATGGTGCATAGGATCCCATGGCGTTGAATACGAAATGGCTTTTGCATCACCTGCAACGGTCGTAATGTCTTGCTCACTAACGCGGTTTATCAAACTCTCTTGGCGCTGACGGTATGCAATCATGTCTGCTACAGAAACCATTTTCAAATCATGCGTCTTTGCAAATTCGACTACCTGATCGCCGCGCGTTACGCTGCCATCTTCATTCATTAATTCTGAAATAATGCCAACAGCTGGAAGGTTCGTAAGCTTACAAAGATCAACCGCAGCTTCTGTATGGCCAGAGCGCATTAAAACGCCGCCTTCTTTTGCAACCAACGGAAAAATATGCCCGGGGCGCACAAAGTCATTTGCGCCAGCATTAGGGTTGGCAAGTGCGCGGCAGGTAGAGTTTCTATCTTCTGCCGAAATACCAGTTGTTGTATCATGCTTATAATCAACAGAAACCGTAAAGGCAGTTGCGTGCGGTGCATCATTTTCTGCCACCATAGGCGCAAGGTTTAGCCGCTTTGCATCTGCCGCGCTCATTGGCGTGCAAACAATGCCGCTCGTATGACGAATGATAAAGGCCATTTTTTCAGGAGTGCAATACACAGCCGCTACAATCAAATCGCCTTCATTTTCTCTGTCGTCATCGTCGGTTACAACAACAATTTCGCCAGCTTCAAATGCGCGTAACGCCTCTGCAGTTTTTGCTTGATCGTAACTCACGATTATTCCTTTATTTCTTAGTACGTCTTAAAGTTTGGCAGAACATCAGCAAGGCAAACCGCAAGATAATTATAATGTTTATACGCGGCCTGTCTGGCCTCTATGCATTAAGTAGTGATCGGCAATAGCGCATGCCACCATAGCCTCACCAATAGGCACTGCTCTAATGCCAACACATGGGTCATGGCGACCTTTAGTGCGCACATCGACTTCTTCGCCTTTTGCTGTTACGCTTTTGCGCGGTGTCAAAATAGAAGAGGTAGGCTTTACTGCAAATCTTGCAATCACATCTTGGCCAGTGGCTATGCCACCCAATATACCGCCTGCATGGTTTGACAAGAATTCAACTTCGCCATCTTTGCCCATTCTCATTTCGTCGGCATTTTCAACGCCCGTAATACGAGCAGCTTCAAAGCCATTGCCAATCTCCACACCTTTAACTGCGTTGATAGACATAAGGCCTGCACAAATATCTTGATCGAGCTTTGCATAAACTGGCGCGCCAATACCTGCAGGCACACCTTCGGCCACAACCTCAATAACCGCGCCAACAGACGAATGGTCTTTTCTGATTTTATCTAAATAAGCATCCCAATCAGAAACGGCATTGGCATCTGGGCAGAAAAAATCATTCTGGCGTATTTGTTCCCAATCCCAATTTGAACGATCAATCTCTTGCGTTCCCATTTGCACCATTGCAGCGCGTACTTTTAACTTAGGCACAACTTTGCGCGCCAATGCGCCAGCTGCAACACGTGCCGCAGTCTCGCGTGCAGAAGACCTGCCGCCACCTCTATAATCACGAATGCCATATTTTGTGTCATACGTATAATCAGCATGGCCGGGGCGGTATCTGTCTTTTATTTCTGAATAATCTTTCGAGCGCTGATCAGTATTCCAAATCAACATCGAAATTGGTGTGCCTGTCGTGATTAGAATATTCTCATCATCTTCACTTGGCATCACACCAGATAAAACCTGCACTTCATCAGCTTCTTTTCGCTGAGTAGTGTGTTTGCTTTGGCCTGGCTTTCTTAAATCAAGTTCGGCCTGAATTTCTTGAACGCTAAAACGAATACCAGGAGGGCAACCATCAACAACACAACCAAGCCCCGCACCATGACTTTCGCCCCAAGTGGTTACTCGAAAAAAATGTCCAAAAGTGTTGTGTGACATGAATATAGCCGTGTTGTTAGTTTAAGAAATATCGCCATATATGGCGTTAAGTGTTTGTATTGTTTGAAAGAGGTTCGGTCAATGCTTGCGGGCGCAATTATCTTGCGGCATTTGTGTGCTTATTTTGCATAAAATGGGTGTTTATAGAATTTCTTCCTGCCCACCGACAAATTTAAATACTTTGTCTTGTGGGAAGATAAACCAACCTGCATCTTGCTCATCAAGATTTAAAATATGTTTGCGCACTGTTCTGCCAACCGCGCCATGCGCCACAATTATGCTGTTGCGCTTAATGCCATTGAAAAACGGCGCAATGCGTTTTTCAGTCATTTGCAAGCTTTCGCCATTTGGCGGCTGAAACTGCCAACGCTTCGTTTTGCGAATTTCAAACAGTTCTTTGTGCTCTTGCTCTAGTTCATTAAGGGTCACGCCCTCAAGGTCACCATAATTCATTTCAACAAGTCGATCATCTGTTTGATATGAGGTGATGTCTAAGCCCATTTGCGCGCGAATAAGTTCCATAGTCTCGCGCGTTCGAATAAGCGGGCTAGAAATAAAGTCAAAATCTTGCGGATTTTTGATTAAGGCATTCAGGCGCTTGCCGTTTTCACTGGCTTGAGCGCGCCCAATATCGTTCAAGGGAATATCTCTCTTGCCCTGAAAACGATGCTCAGCATTCCAGTTGGTTAAGCCATGTCTTATGTAATAAATGATGGGAGCAGAAGTGCTTCCATCATTTTGGGAGGTTTGCATGATTTTATATTAGCTCTTGTCTACGCTAATGTCAGGCGCGTCTACCGCCTTCATACCAACATTGTGATAGCCGCTATCCACATGGTGCGTTTCACCTGTTACACCTCTAGACATATCAGACAAGAAATACACAGCAGAATCGCCAACTTCTTCAATGGTTACAGTTCTGCGAAGTGGTGAGTTATATTCATTCCACTTCAAGATATAACGAAAATCGCCAATGCCAGAAGCAGCCAGTGTTTTAATTGGGCCAGCAGAAATAGCATTCACACGAATGTTTTGCTTGCCCAAATCTACAGCCAAATATTTCACACTTGCTTCAAGCGCTGCTTTTGCAACACCCATCACATTGTAGTGTGGCATCACTTTTTCTGCACCATAATAAGTAAGCGTCAAAATTGAACCGCCATCAACCATTAGCTTTTCTGCGCGCTGCGTTAGGGCAGTAAGCGAGTAAACAGAAATGTCCATTGTCATTTTAAAGTTGTCAGGGCTTGTATCTACATAGCGACCTGTCAATTCGTCTTTGTCTGAAAAGCCAATCGCATGAACCATGAAGTCTATCTTACCCCATTTTTTCTCAACAGCAGCAAAAACAGCATCCATGCTAGCTGCATCTGTCACATCGCAGTGCCCAGCAACAAAAGCGTCTAATTCTTCTGCCAAAGGCTCAACACGCTTTTGCAGCGCTTCGCCTTGATAGGTTAAGGCAATTTCAGCACCTGCTTCGGCGCAAGACTTTGCAATACCCCAAGCGATTGAGCGCTTGTTTGCCAAGCCTAAAATTAAACCACGCTTGCCCGCCATCAAACCAGAAGTAATAGCCATTCATAATGCTCCAAAATTTTATAATAAGTGGGAATTCATATGACATAGTGCCATTTTTACCGCAAGTGAAAACGATAAGCGAAAACGATAAGTGAAACCATTGATCTAAGCACAATACAATGGAATTACATAAATTCTGATTAGCGCAAGATCAAGAAATGTTTGCCCACACGCCAAAGCATCAAACTGTTAAACGATTATTCGCCTTGGCTTTTTAACAATTCAATCAGAGCTTCATCAGGCTCATCTGGTAATTGTGTTTGCGTCACAATCATCATGTCACCAGAACCGTCTTTTTTAGGCAAGCCGCGCCCTTTTAAGCGAAACACTTTGCCAGAATTTGTCCAAGGTGGAATTTTCAATGCCAATTTGCCATCGAGCGTTTCAACAAAAACACTACCGCCCAACACTGCCACTTTTAAAGGCACTTGCACGTGAGCGCGCAAATCTGAGCCCTCTACTTTAAAGCGGTTATCTGCCTTAAATATGAGTGTTGCCAAAACATCGCCAGCGCTAGCCCCAGGGCTTGCCTTACCTTTGCCAGCCAGCCGAATGGTTTGACCATCTTTTGCACCAGCAGGAATAGAAGCCGCCACTTTATCGCCGCCCGGCAAAATAACTGTGGTTTTACCACGTGCCAAATCATCTAGTGTTACGGCAACTTTTACTTTTACATCTGGAGATTTTGGTTTGGGGCTAGGGCGTTGTGCACCCCCAAATGGGCTGGCGCCGCCCATGTTTTCAAAGCCGCCACCACCAAACATTTGGTTCAAAATATCTTCTGCGCCGCCAAATGGACTGCCGCCTCTTTGTTGACGCCCACCGCCGCCACGTCCAAATGGATCGCCGCCCATGCCGCCACCCATGCCAGCAAACCCTTTTGGTTTGCCTTCATTGTCAATTTCGCCTCTATCAAACTGGCCGCGTTTTGCCTTATCACCCACAATTTCATAGGCTTGATTGACTTCAGCAAATTTAGCCTGCGCTTTTGGATTATCTTGGTTTTGATCAGGATGGTATTTTTTAGCCATTTTACGAAAAGCACTTTTAATGTCTTTTTCGCTTGCAGCCTTATTTACCCCCAGAACCGCATATGGATCTCTCAACGGGTCTGCCCTTCCAATATTATGAATTACATTTGGTGCAGATATGGGGGTAAAATGAAAAAATTTCCAGCATTTTTAAAGCAAATTCATGCAATGCACCCAAAATAGAGCGCATTGAACAGATTTAGCGCAAGAATAGCTCTAATTTTGTGCTGATTTTAACTGCGAAAACCAATTTACTTGGCTGTATCTCTTATAAACCACGAAAGAACCCAAAAGCCTTTTTTCAGCTCGCACGTTTCGCCATTGTAAAGCGCAATGCCCATAAAGCTATCAACTGTGGTTCTAAATTTTTTGCAAGATTGGCCATGAGTGCCAATATAATCATCAATTGCGGTAATCGTGCCAGTATTGCCAGATTGCGGATTGCTCCAAGCCGTTAAGTTGCTGTTTTGCAAATCATCGACTTGAACAACAGCATTTTTGATTTTTTCAGCGTCTTCTTCGCTCAAACCCTCAGGTTTTACGCTTTCATTCAAAGAACTTGAAACAATAGAGGTTTCATCTTCTACGCTGCTAAGAGAATTCGAAAGAGTACAGCCGCTTAAGACAACACCAAACACGCCCGCATAGAATGTGCTGCGTACAATACTTGTTAAAAAATTGGTGCAATTTGTATTGTTAAATCTATTTGTGGGTCTATATTCCCCAATAGAGTTTATCAAATTTATTAAGCTGGTCATGTGTGCCCTAAAAAATACTAGAATGGCCATATCTTTGATATAATCCACGATGTTGTTTAAGAAAGTGCTAACAAATGGATATAGGTCCCTTTGAACAATTCGCAGAATGGATAAAATTGGCTGAAGAAAATGAGCCAAATGATCCAACTGCCATGTCGCTTGCAAGTGTTGATGATGCTGGCTTGCCAAATGTACGTATGGTGCTAATGCGCCGCTTTGATGAACGCGGCATTGTGTTTTTCACAAATTTTGAAAGCCAAAAGGGCGAAGAGATTTTGGGTCAAAAACTGGCAGCCGCTTGTTTTCACTGGAAATCATTGCGCAAATCCATTCGCCTTCGTGGCATTATGGTGCCCGTGAGCGATGAAGAAGCGGATGAATATTTTTATTCAAGAGCAAGAGGCAGCCGCATTGGCGCGCACGCTTCAAAACAATCTAGAGAATTAGAAAGCCGTTTTGCACTGGAAAAAGAAGTTGCAAAATATGCAGCCAAATTTGGCACGGGCAAAATTCCGCGCCCAAAGCATTGGTCAGGTTTTAGGCTGCAACCTTTGTCGGTTGAGTTTTGGAACGATGGAAAATTTCGCCTGCATGATCGCTTGCGCTATGACAGAGAAGGCCTGCAAGATGAATGGAAAACTTCAAGGTTGTATCCATAAATGTCAGCGTCAGATAAATTAATTATGGTAATGAGCGCGCATATTCCACTTGAGGGCGTTGCGCATTTTAGAGCCTATGAAGAGGCGGTTTTGCCACTGCTCAAAGAGCATGGCGGAAAGCTAGAGCGCAGATTAAGCAATGGCGATGGCACAGTTGAAACGCATATATTGTCGTTTAAAGATAAAGCCAGCTTTGAAAAATATTGCTACGATCCAAAGCGCTTAGAACATACAAAATTGTTTGACGATAGCGGCGCGCAAACCGAACTTCGTCAAATGATGGATGTAGAAATTTAAGCAAACATAATTCAGGAGTTTTGCCATGTTGTTAGACACACCACTTTGTAACTTTGGCTGGCAAGCGCCAGAGTTCAGCCTAAAAGATTCTGATGGAAATGTTTTTAAAATGTCAGATCATTTGGGCGAAAAGGGTTTGCTCATTGCCTTTATTTGCAACCATTGTCCCTATGTTGTGGCGGTAGCTGAGCGCTTGGCAAAAGACACACAACTTCTCATGGATGATGGCATTAATGTGCTTGCCATAATGTCAAATGACTATCGCTCATACGAGGCAGATAGCCCGCAAAACATGAAGAAATTTGCTGCAAAATATGATTTCAAATTTCCGTATTTGGTTGATGAAGATCAATCAGTTGGAAAAGCCTATGACGCAGTTTGTACACCAGACTTTTTTGGCTTTAACGCAAAAGGTGAGCTGCAATATCGTGGGCGCCTAGACGATCTTCGAATGGGCGCAGATAGCCCAAACAGAACACCAGAACTTTTAAATGCTATGCAACAAATAGCAACAACTGGCCAAGGCCCACAAGAGCAAAAGCCCAGCATGGGCTGCTCAATTAAGTGGGTTTAATATAGTAAAGAAAAATATGCGCGCAAAGAGATGCCTGCGCGCATAGAGGTTTATTATTAGACTAACTTTTCATTGAAAAAGTCTATCGTGCGTTTTTGGGCAAGTGCTGCCATTTTTTCATCATAACGCGGTGTCGTATCATTATGAAAACCATGATTGGCATTTTTGTAAATAAAGGCAGTATGCTCTTTATTATTTGCTTTCAATGCTGCCTCATATTCTGGCCAGCCAGCATTCACGCGCTTGTCTAACTCACCATAATGCAACATTAATGGCGCCTTTATTTTTGGAACATCGCTAGCGGCTGCTTGGCGCCCATAAAAGGGCACAGAAGCTGATAACTCAGGAAAAGCCACAGCCAGCGCATTGCACACGCCCCCGCCATAACAAAAGCCAACTGCGCCTACATTGCCAGTAGAATCAGGATGCTTTAGCAAATGCTCAGTTGCCGCAAAAAAGTCTTCCATCAACTTTTCACGATCTAGAGTTCGTTGCATTTTTTTGCCTTCATCATCAGTGCCTGGATAGCCACCAAGTGGCGATAATCCATCAGGCGCTAATGCCATAAAGCCTGCTTTAGCCATGCGTCGATTAACGTCTTTAATGTAAGGGTTTAAGCCACGGTTTTCATGAATGACCAACACAGCAGGTAGCTTGCCGCTAACGCCTGCGGGCTTTGATAAATAGGCTTTAATTTTTCCATGCCCATTGGGTGAATCATATTCTACCCATTCATTGGTAATGCTATCATCACCTTCTGGCACTTGGTTTGCGTGCGCATATTGCGGTGACAACATGCTAAGCAGCGCCATTGCAGTAACGCCCCCAACTGCAAATTTTTGTGCTTGGCTTAAAAATTCTCGTTTACTAATAATGCCATGAGCATAGCCATCATAAATTTCAAGTAATCTTGGGTCAAAATCACTAGCGCTCATACGTTTTTGTGTAGGACTGTCGTTCATCTTATCTCTCCAAGTTAATCACAAATTGAAGGCTAAATAAAACGATGGGGTAGTCAAGTTACAAAGTCGTAATTTTGAAATCGTGATGAGAAGGTAAAATAAATACTAAATCTAAACGGCGTAAACGCCTAAACGCCTGTGCCACCTACTGTCACTTCATTCATGCGTAGTGTTGGTTGGCCAACACCCACAGGCACGCCTTGGCCGTTCTTGCCGCACATGCCAATACCAAGATCAAGCTCCATGTCGTTACCAATCATAGAGATGCGTTTCATGGCTGGTGGGCCAGAGCCAATAAGGTTTGCGCCTTTAATAGGTTCTTGTACCTTACCATCACGAATACGATAAGCCTCGGTGCAGTTAAATACAAATTTGCCCGATGTAATATCAACCTGACCACCCCCAAATGAAACGGCATAAATGCCATCTTTCATAGAGGCCATTATTTCTGCTGGGTCATATTCACCGCTATGCATATACGTATTAGTCATGCGTGGCATTGGTTGGTGCGCATAAGATTGGCGGCGCCCATTACCTGTTGGCTCCATGCCCATTAGGCGCGCATTTTGTCTGTCTTGCATGTAGTTCACCAAAATACCGTCTTCAATCAAAACGGTGTTTTCTGTTGGTGTGCCTTCATCATCTATTGTCAGCGATCCACGGCGTTCAGCAATTGTACCATCATCTACTACTGTTACGCCTTTTGCAGCAACTTGCTGGCCTATTAAACCAGAAAATGCAGATGTTTTCTTGCGGTTAAAATCGCCTTCTAATCCGTGTCCTACTGCTTCATGCAGCATAACGCCTGGCCAACCAGGCCCAAGTAAAATATCAAAAGTACCAGCAGGGGCAGGCACAGCATCTAGGTTTACAAGCGCTTGTCTTAGAGCCTCTTTCACACCGTGTTGCCATTTAGCCGTTTGGATAAATTCACCAAAGCCAGAGCGCCCACCCATACCATAAGAGCCAGTTTCTTGACGATCGCCTTGGCCAACCACAAGCGAAATATTGAGCCTAACTAACGGGCGCACATCGCGCACCCATTGCCCATCGGCGCGCAAAATTTCAACCACTTGCCAGCTGCCAGAAATTGAAACGGAAACTTGACGAACACGCGGATCTGCAGCGCGTGCATATGCATCGATTTCTTGAAGCAATTGTGCCTTTTGATCAAACGGTGGCACAAGCAATGGGTTTTCATCAGAATATAAATGGCGGTTAGTGCCCTTAGGCGCATCGGCATAAGTGCCGCTATGTCCGCCTTTAACAACACGCACCGCATCGCATGCACGCTTTAAACTGCCAAGTGTCATCTCGCCAGAATGTGCATAAGCAGATGTTTCACCGCATACGGCTCTTAGACCAAAACCTTGACCTGTATCAAAACTGCCGGTTTTTAATTTGCCGTTATCAAACACAAGGCCTTCTGATTGCGAATACTCCATAAAGAGTTCGCCATCATCGCAGCCCTTTAGAGTGTCAGCAAGGGTGCGTTCAAGCTCTGCTTTATCTGCACCAAAAACGGAAATTAGAGAATCCATAATCAACCTTTATAATAAGTCTTATTCAAACAAATGGGCTTTGCCAGTATTTGCGCAGCACTCAACCCATATCATTCATTTGATAATTATATACTTTAAGAAATATATATAGGGTGCAATTGCTCAAGTTTAAGGAATTTTTGCAAAACCATCTGTAAAGCCAGTAAGATCAATTGGAATGCCAATGCCTTCTTCTGGAGATTGGAAAACAATGAATGTAGCCGTTGAGCCTTGTTTCATTGCGCTAAGCAATTTGTCTTCCAAAACAACTTCAGCATAGCAGCCATCATTAAAGCAGCGCGTAAAGAAAGCATTGCCGATGTCTTTTTCGTCAATATACAGGCCAAGTCCATTAGGTAGCAAAACACCAAGAGGGGCTAAAACGCGCAATAATTCAGATTTTCTATCAGCCGTTCTAAGAACAACAACGCTAAGGCCCATTTCTTCTCTATCTGCTGCCACAACATTTTGCATCAATGCGCATTGCTCGCTAGACGCGCCAGGAGGCGTGTCGCAAACCAATGACCATTCACCATGGCGCGATTTAACAACACCTTGTGCCTGTGCGCTTTGAATAAAAGCAAAGAACGCAATGATAGATGCAGCGCAAAATGCTGCAAAATATGCCAAGAGACGTGAATTATTTAAAACCATAGATTACTTTCCCGAATCAGCTTTATTTAGCCAAACATGCCTTATGACCGTCTTAAATGAAACAGTCTGAAAAAAAATGAATTTTGTTTTGGATAGTTTGTCCGTTACAAAAAGCTATAAAAGCTTCCCAAATAGGGCATTTTTAGGGTTTGCGTGACGCAATTTGCATGATTTAGATATAAAAATACGTATTGAACTGTGAAAAATGCATAAATGCCGCATAGCTTTGGGGGCACATGCACTTGCAACACCCGATTTGATATGGTTTTAGGTTGCTAAATACACTAATAATGTCTGAATTGATGTAATCGGGATTCGCTATTGCATTAAATTAAGTCAAAAGAATGTGCACATATCCCACTTTGGGATACCACAAGGAGAATTTTCGCGATGAGACTAGTCTCAGTTTTAATTGGTTTTTTAGGCGCGCTTGTTGCATCTGTTAATGCATTTGCTGCTCAGCCAACACCTTGGCAAATTTGGCACCAAGAATCTGGTAGCCAAGCAATGGCCGACATTAATTGGTTCGATCTTTATACATTATGGTTTATCGTTCCAATTACCATCTTTGTAATGATCTTACTTGCAATTGTAATTTTCAAATTCAATTCAAAAGCAAATCCAACACCTTCAAACACAACACACCATGTTGGACTTGAAGTTGCATGGACGGTTATTCCAATCGTGCTTCTTGTGTTCATCGCTATTCCATCGTTCGATTTGCTGAACGACCAGCTTGCTCCAGAAGAACAGCCTGAAATTACGATCAAGGCAACTGGCTATCAGTGGTATTGGGGGTATGAGTACCAAGATGGCAGTGAAATTTCTTTCGATAGCCTAATGCTAAGAGGCGATGATTTTGCAGACGCTGGTAAATCAGACAAATCAAAATATCCGCGCCTTCTTGCAGTAGACAACGAAATGGTTGTGCCAGTAGACACAATGGTTCGTGTAACTGTAACAGCAGCTGATGTTATTCACGATTTTGCAATGCCTGCATTTGGTCTAAAAATTGATGCGATCCCTGGTCGTTTGAACGAAACATGGTTCAAAGCAGAACGCGAAGGCCTTTATTATGGTCAGTGTTCAGAACTATGTGGCCGTGACCACGCTTACATGCCAATCGCTATTCGTGTTGTATCAGACGCGCAATATGCAGCTTGGAAAGCAGGCGCAAATGATGACCTAGATGCAGCAAATGCAGCATTGATGGCAGAAATTGAATTAAAAGAAACAGTTAAAGTTGCTAGCAAATAAGCTAGTTAAGCAATTGGTCTGAAAAGACACGAAGGAGAACATGATCATGGCAGCATATGGCGACGCTCACGATCACAAGCCAACATTTTTTAAACGTTGGTTTTATTCAACAAACCACAAAGACATCGGTACTTTGTATCTTATCTTTGCGATTTTCTCAGGTATTTTTGGCGGCTTCCTTTCAGTAGCAATTCGCGCAGAGCTACATGAGCCAGGACTGCAATTCTTTTCAGATCCTCACGTTTATAACGTGTTCGTAACAGGCCACGGTCTTATCATGATCTTCTTCATGGTTATGCCAGCCCTTATTGGTGGCTTTGCCAACTGGATGGTGCCTATCATGATTGGTGCGCCAGATATGGCTTTCCCAAGAATGAACAACATCTCATTCTGGTTGCTACCACCAGCGCTTATTTTGCTTATCCTTTCAATGTTTGTTGAAGGCCCAGCAGGCGCAAACGGTGTTGGCGGCGGTTGGACAATTTATCCGCCACTATCAGGTAAAGTTGGTCAGCCAGGTCCTGCCATGGATCTAGCGATCTTCTCACTGCATATTGCGGGTGCGTCATCTATTCTTGGTGCAATCAACTTCATCACAACAATTTTCAATATGCGTGCACCTGGCATGACATTGTTCAAAATGCCTCTATTTGCATGGTCAGTTTTGATTACAGCATTCTTGCTTCTTCTTTCACTGCCTGTACTTGCTGGCGCAATTACAATGCTGCTTACAGACCGTAACTTTGATACAACCTTCTTTGATCCAGCAGGCGGCGGCGATCCAATTTTATTCCAGCACTTGTTCTGGTTCTTTGGTCACCCAGAAGTTTATATCCTAATCTTACCTGGTTTTGGTATCATCTCGCACATCGTTTCAACGTTCTCACGCAAGCCTATCTTTGGTTACCAAGGCATGGCATGGGCGATGATCGCAATTGGCGCTGTTGGCTTTATCGTTTGGGCGCACCACATGTACACAGTTGGTCTTTCACTAGATACACAGCGTTACTTCGTATTTGCGACAATGGTTATTGCGGTGCCAACAGGCATTAAAATCTTCTCATGGATTGCAACAATGTGGGGTGGCTCTATCACTTTCCGTACACCAATGATCTGGGCGATGGGCTTCATCTTCCTATTCACTGTTGGTGGTGTAACAGGCGTTCAGCTTGCTAACGCTGGTCTAGACCGTGCATTCCACGATACATATTATGTTGTGGCTCACTTCCACTACGTATTGTCACTTGGTGCAGTGTTCGCAATCTTTGCTGCATGGTACTACTGGTTCCCTAAAATGACTGGCTATATGTACAATTCATTCTTAGCAAAATCGCACTTTTGGATTACATTTGTGGGCGTGAACCTTGTGTTCTTCCCACAGCACTTCCTAGGTCTTGCTGGTATGCCTCGTCGTTATGTTGACTACCCAGACGCATTTGCTGGCTGGAACGCAGTTTCATCATGGGGTTCATACATCTCAGCATTTGGTGTTCTTGTATTCCTTTACGCAATCTTTGAAGCATTTGCTAAAAAGCGCGTAGCTGGTGACAACCCATGGGGCGAGGGCGCTGATACGCTTGAGTGGCAGATTTCATCTCCACCACCTTTCCACCAGTGGGAAAAACTACCAATCATTAAGTAAAAAACAGCCCGCCGGATTATATTCGGCGGGCAGCTTCGTTCCTTAAGTAATTATACAGGCAGTTTAATGGCTTTGGCTTCAACAACACAAAATGTAGAAAAAGAGTTGGCGCATTCTAGCGCAGCTCCGTCTTCTGCTATGCCAAAAGACTTTTACGAACTGCT
>JBGCEA010000113.1:0-3210 GCA_045105915.1 Nitratireductor sp. | reverse complement strand
TAAGTAAGCTTGGCTTAGAGTTGATAACGCATATCAACCAAGAGGGTGTTGAAAAGGGCATTGGGCCTTTTTCACATGGATCTTCTGTTCATACTGAAGTGATGAAAACACAAGCACTCAAACAAGCTTTAGATAAGTATAAGTTTGATTGCGCTTTTGGCGGCGCAAGGCGCGATGAAGAAAAATCTCGCGCTAAAGAACGCATCTTTTCGTTTCGTAGTGAAGACCATAGATGGGATCCTAAAAGTCAGCGCCCAGAACTTTGGAAGTTCTTCAACACTCGCAAAGAACAAGGCGAGAGCATTCGTGTTTTTCCGCTTTCAAATTGGACGGAACTTGCTATTTGGCAATATATTCATTTGGAAAATATTCCAATTGTACCGCTATACTTTTCTCAGCCTCGCCCAGTTGTTGAGCGCCAAGGTACGTTAATAATGGTAGATGATGAGCGCATGCCACTAAATGATGGCGAGCAACCAATGCAAAAGAATGTACGTTTTCGTACACTAGGTTGCTACCCATTAACTGGGGCAATTGAGAGTAATGCCTCTACGCTGCCTGAAATTATTCAAGAAATGCTTTTAACGACCACTTCTGAAAGACAGGGGCGCATGATTGATCATGATCAATCTGCTTCAATGGAGAAGAAAAAGCAGGAGGGTTATTTTTAATGGCTCATAAAGATGATCTAATCGCGAATGATATTGAAGCGTATCTAAAATCGCATGAAGAAAAAACCCTGTTGCGGTTTATAACCTGTGGCAGTGTTGATGATGGTAAGTCTACGCTTATTGGGCGCATGCTCTATGAAAGCAAAATGATTTTTGATGATCAGCTTGCGGCTATTGAAAATGATTCCAAAAAGCTTGGCACACAAGGCGCTGATATAGACTTTGCCTTGCTTGTAGATGGACTAGCATCTGAGCGCGAGCAGGGTATTACGATTGATGTTGCTTATCGCTTTTTCTCAACCGATAAGCGCAAATTTATTGTGGCAGATACGCCAGGACACGAGCAATATACGCGCAATATGGCAACGGGTGCTTCGACTGCTGATTTGGCAATTATATTGATTGATGCCAGAAAAGGCATTTTGACCCAAACGTGTAGGCATTCATTTATTGCGTCACTTCTTGGTATTAAGAATGTTGTTTTGGCTGTCAATAAAATGGACTTGGTAGAGTATAGCCAAGAGACCTTCGATACTATTGTTGGCGAATATGATGAATTTGCAAAGTTGCTGCGCGCCGATGGAGAAATACCTTTTAACATTATGCCTATTCCTGTTTCTGCGCTTAAAGGCGATAATATTATCGTTAAAAGCGAAGCTACGCCTTGGTATAATGGACCATCTTTGTTGGAACACCTTGAAACGGTTCCAATTAGAGAGGCAGAGCTAGAAAAACCATTTAGAATGCCAGTACAGTGGGTTAATCGACCAAATTTGGATTTTAGAGGTTTTGCAGGGCAAATCGCATCTGGCTCTATTAAAGTTGGTGACGAGATTAAAGCACTGCCTTCTGCAAAGACAAGCAAGGTTAAGTCTATACTTGTTTCTGATGAAAGTAGCGAAGAAGCAATTGTGGGCCAATCGGTTACGATTTGTTTGGAAGACGAGATTGATATTTCAAGAGGTGATGTGGTTGCAGGTACTGCCCATCCGCCAGAAATTGCTAATCAGTTTGAAACAACCATTTTGTGGATGGCAGAAGATGCGATGCTGCCGGGTAGATCGTATGTTTTAAAAAGTGGTACGCAAACAGCGCAAGCAACTGTCACGGTTCCAAAATTCAAAGTGAATGTAAATACGCTAGCGCATGAGCCAGCAACAAAGCTTGAACTTAATGAAATTGGCGAATGTAATATTGCCGTCGATAAAAAACTGGTTTTTGATCCTTATGATGACAATAAGGAGATGGGTAGTTTCATCTTAATTGATCGCCTTTCCAATGAAACTGTTGGCATGGGTATGATACGTTTTGCATTAAGACGTTCATCTAATATTCATTGGCAAGAAATGGAGATCACCAAAGAGTTCCGTTCGCAAATGAAGGGGCATAAATCTGCTGTTCTTTGGTTTACGGGCTTATCTGGCTCTGGAAAGTCTACAATTGCTAGCCTTTTAGAAAAGCGGCTTTCGGCGCTTGGTAAACATACTTACACGCTAGATGGTGATAATGTACGTCATGGCTTGAATAAAGATCTTGGCTTTACCGATGCTGATAGAGTTGAAAACATAAGGCGTATTACACAAGTTGCAAAACTTATGAGTGATGCAGGGTTGATTGTTTTAACTTCATTTATTTCTCCCTTTAGGTCTGAGCGCCAAATGGCACGCAATGAAATGGCAGAGGGTGAATTTATAGAGATCTTTGTCGATACTCCCTTAGAAGTTGCAGAGCAGCGCGATGTTAAGGGCCTTTATAAAAAGGCTAGAGCGGGTGAACTAGCTAATTTCACTGGTATTGACTCGCCATATGAAGCACCACAAAATTCTGAGATTGTTGTGAATACAGTAGATTGTAGTGCGCAAGAAGCGGCAGATGAAATACTTGAAAAGTTGCAATCGATGGGTGTTTTAGATACATAAAATACAACTTTAATTTATTTAAATGTTTACCTTGCAACCTATACGAGTATTTGGTATGTGTTGTTCAATCTAGTATTTTACAGCGCTGAGTTTTGTGCGCTGTTAGTTTTGTAAGGGGTTGCAGTGCGTTTGTCTTATGGGGCGAAAGATTTGCTTTTATGGCTTTTGCTGCTTGCAATCGTTGCACTTTTTTGGCTGCCGCACGCCGTAGAAGTGAGCGCTGTTTTAATTGTTCTATTGTTTGCTTTTTCGGTGAAATCAAGAATTAGAACTGCCTTTGAACAAAAGCTCTTATACCTGTTTTTCTTAGCTATTGGGGCATCTATAGTCCTTGGCGTTTATCATTTTAATTTGATTGAAGAAAATATAAATGCCTATGGCAAGACTTTGGGCAAGATACTTGTCTTAGCTGGTGGCGTGGTAATTATAGACGCTGTTTCGACACTATTTAAGCACTATAAAATTGATCCAGTGAAATTTGCTCAATTGGGCATCGTAGCTGTTTTTATAAGTGTTTTACTTAAGGTCATCTTCGTTTACGTCTCGCAAAGTGATCAAGCCTTTTTGAATATCTTTCACATGCCAAAAGACCAGTCCTTTTTGTCTGACACGTTAAATGC
>JBGCEA010000112.1:0-8751 GCA_045105915.1 Nitratireductor sp. | reverse complement strand
AGGCCGCTTAATATAACAAAACAGATGAGCCGAACTCTCGCTTAAACTAAGCAACCTTCTGTTCCAAAAACCCTGACGACGGACAATGTTTGACGTCAGCGCCTATGGAACAGATTAGGGATATTGCTTAAGGGAGCGCTTTCAGCAATTTACATTCTCCCTTGCTTCTAATTTTACTTTGCAATTTTTTTACAAAATCTAGAGGCTATTTATATGGTTAGTTTTAAGTACAACATTTTATAAAAAATCTATAATAACTACAATATAGGTCACAAGATGATAAGAAAATTCATTATACTATCACTATCATTTATATTGCTTGTCATGATTGGATTACTAACTAATATTGCACCCTTTGTTAGCTATGATCCACGATATCCCAAGATAGAAACAAACGATGAAATTTTGTAGTACTGACAAATAATACCGGATTTGACGCGACGGATTATTACGAAAAGTTTGGTGCAATATTAAACTTGTGATTGCTATTCGTCGTTAATTTGTATTTACGGGTCTATCAACACTAATTCCATTATCACGCATTAGTCGCCCCACACGTCTATGACCAATCGATAACAATGAAAACCACCATCTGGGATGATCAGATATTTTTCAATTTCTGATCATAATTTTACAACCCAAGAAAAAGCAGTCGGCAATTTAAGCCGACTGCTAACAGTTTCATATTAACGCTTTAAAGCGCCAACACCTGAAAAACGAAATGCTTCTTTTTCTAAAGCATCTATTTCTTCTTTGCTCATTTGATCATGAGCAACTGTGATACGACCCAAGAAAACCAATGGAAGCTCTGATGAGCGATTTTCCAAATCAGCTTTGATAGCTTCGGCTGTCGCAGCTCCAACATCATCGCCCATTCTCATTGGAGTAGCATCTAGTTCACCTCGACGAATTGCATCTAGTTCAAGGCCAGTTCCACCCCAACCAGTTGAGAAAATGTCTTTTTCTCTACCAGCAGCAACTTGCGCTTCTACCGATCCCATCGACATCGCTGTATTTGCATTGTGAACAATCTTAGCTTCAGGATAAGCTTGTAAAATCAAGTTAGTTCCAGCAAAGCCACCTTCGCGCTGGTATTCGCCATAATGCTCATAAACAGCTTTCCAGCCACTCTTCGCAACACAGTCTTTAAAATCGCCTGAGCGTTGATTATCAGTAATACCAGGAATACCGCGGTTCATTGCATAAACCTGATCTTTTCCTAAACGCTCAACCATATAGTCACAAATTTTAAGTGCACCATAGGCAGATGAAAAGTCAAACCAGGCTGCGGGTTGTTTCTTTAAATATTTAAGCGGAGTGTGAAATGCCCAAACATAAGTTGTCAGATTAGGGTTTGAAGCTAATTTATCAATGTTATCACCTTGGGTCGCAAGTTCTGATGGGCCAAAGATGACGTAGTCATAGAGGTCGGCATCTTGATCAACTTGACTTGCATAGGTAGATTGAAGTGAGTGCTCAACCTGACGCGATGCAAATTCACGTGTATTATATTTAATGCCCAATTGGTCTAGACGCTCTGTTAAGGCTAAATAGTTCCTTGCCCAAAAATCTGACGTATCAGCAGAAGGATAAATCAACGCAATTTCAAGCGGCTTATCTTGTTTGCCAGTATATTTTACTGCAGCTGCACCAGTAGTTTCTTGCAGTGCTTCTAATGCGCCATCTTTATTAACTTCACCAGGCAAATAATGATCTCGCTCTGCAAAACCATCAAGCTCTTTTAGAGCCAAACTTTGTGCCATCGCAGTGCCTGCAACTGACATAGCGCTTACAAATAAAAGGCTTTTTATCAATGTACTCTTCATAATCTTCTCCCATTTATGATTTTTATTCATTCAGCAATTATTGCTAAATTTCATTACAACCTAGCGTTAACCGCTAGGAACAGTGTCTCCTGCGAACAGGAATCCGATGACAATTAGCGAGGTAAGCACCGCAGCCAATAAGCCAATGAATTTGATCATTTTTCTTCCATCTGGAGATTGAAGACCTGCGAAGTAGCCCTTAGCTCCATCGCGGTCTTTCTTTTGAATCCAAGTATAAAGCGCAACTGATGAGACAATCACGACACCAGAAGCCACCGATTGCCAGAAGAACTCAATGCGAAGTGTAACCAATGCATTGATCATCATTGCCAACAAAAGAACGCCAGCAAATGATCCAATCATTGAACCACGGCCACCAAACAAGGAAGTGCCCCCAACAACAACCGCAGCTATAACGTGCAAGTTAAAATATGGTGCAGAGGTTGCTTGAATAGCATTCAATTTACCCATCAACATGATGCCAGCAAGACCTGCCGCAGCACCCATTAAAACATATGCGTAAACTCTATGACGATCGACAGATACGCCCGTCATCTCAGCAGCTTCAGGATTTGAGCCAATAGAAATTGTGTAGCGACCAAAATGTGTTTTTCTAAGTAAAAAATAACCACCCACCATAGTTGCAAGACCGATTAAAACTGGTATCGGCAAAAATCCATTTATGCGGCCACGCCCTATTTCTGTTACTAATTCTGGAAAACGTGAAAGAACCAGTCCCTTTGCAATCACTAGTGCAAAACCACGATACACAAGGTCCATGGCCAAAGTTCCAATTAGATCAGGCACTTTTAGACGTGTAATAACAAGGCCATTTACGAGGCCCAAAGCAGCGCCCATGAACACACCAAACAGCACTGCAACGAATGGCGGAAAGCCATAAATCTTCATCAAAAAAGCAGAACAAATTGCAGTTAAGGCTGCGATTGAACCAATAGAGAGGTCGATGCCCCGTTGAGTAATTACGAAAGTCATTGCCATGGCCATTGGCATATATAGGGCTGCATCGAGTAAAATAATTTGCAAGTTAGATAGTCGGAAATAGCGTGCTGGCTCAACAATTCCCATAAAAATTATAAGCATCAAAATCATCGCCATTGGGCCAATGAAACTTAAATATGGTTTCAATTTTTCTTTTAGATTTGTATCCACTTGAGTTTTAGAAATATCGTTCATTGTATTTTCCTCACACGTCTTCATTTACAGCGCCGACGATCAGGCCGAGAACTTCGTTGGAGTTTGATTTTTTTGTATTTACAACCCCGACTCTACGGCCGCGGCGCATAACTTGAATGCGGTCAGAAACTTCAAAAACATCATCAAGAGAGTGAGAGATCAAAATTACAGCCAAACCCTGTTTGCGAAGAGCTTGAATCAATGTGAGTGTTCGCGCTGTCTCTTGTGGGCCTAACGCAGCTGTAGGCTCATCCATGACTAACACTCTTAAATTTGAGTTATAAACAGCACGCGCTATGGCAACTGCTTGGCGCTGACCACCTGAAAGACTGGATGTTTCTGCATCCATACTTCTCAAAGTCACGCCCAATCGCTCTTTTAAAACACGTGTGGCTTCAGATCGCATTTTCTTATTATCAAGTAATTTAATTCCCAGAACAGATTGCGTGAGCTCAGAACCTAAGAATAAATAGGCAGCAGGAGCTAAGTGATCCGCCAAGGCTAGGGTTTGATAAACGGCATCTATGCCCATTTCAATTGAATCGGCATGGCTGGTAAGATTGAGAACCTTACCATCCATTTTAATAGCTCCCTGCGTGGGCTGATAAACGCCAGTTAAAATCTTTATAAGCGTTGATTTACCAGCACCATTATCACCTACGATGGCCAAAACTTCACCGGAGTTAATTTCCAAGTCCACATCTTCTAAAGCTGTTATGCCACCAAATCGCTTGGTTATTTTTTGCATAGAAATTAAGGGTGCATCCCCCATTTTCGTTTCAACTCCCTTTGTATTTTTACTAAGCATTTGGCAAACCTTCCCTATTCTCAAAACCGCAAAACGACTGAGTGAAACATCATAAACTCTATAATATGCGTTACGGATAAGCCTGTTATCGATAACAATTTTGGATTAAAAAGAAGGGGCTTCCCCCTTCTTTTTTGCTAAATTTACTTAGCTTATTTACCCCAAATTTTGGCATACGCTTCGCGGTAGCCATTTTGTGGGTCAAACTGATTGCTACCACCAGAGGCCATCAAGCCCTCTTTGCTCACAAGAGCGGGTGCAGTCACATAACCAGAGCATGCCTCACCTGATACAGCTCGGTTCAATTCATCAACCAACTGCCAACCCTGTAGGTTGAGTGGCTCAGCAACTGTAATAGCCTGATATTGAGCTGTACGAATACGCTGAAATGCCGCTTCTGAACCATCGCCAGCTGAACCAGCTTTTGGTGCACCATCGCCAGAAATACCAGCCGCAGCTAAAGCTGGGCCCATGAAATCAAAATATAAATCATTGATGGCGAGTGAGTGTGTCCACTTAGCACCATGTCTTTGAAGTAGCGTCGTCGTCAACGGCCCCATTCTGGTCGAGGTATCTGCAATAGGTGTGTCCACCCATTCAAGTACTGTTCCCCCAGCACCTTCAATAACTGATTTCAAGCGAGCGGCTTTTAAGATCGCAATTGTATAAGTTGAGTCTGTGAAGATCACGACACCTGGTTTTCCATTGCCATCTTTTAGCGCCCAATCAGCAGCGGTTTCAGAAACGGTCATTGCATCTGTCGATACATTTGCAAAAATTCCGCCTGGAGCATCACACCCAATTTTAGGACCTGAATGCCACGAAACCATAGGAATGTTTGAAGCTTTTACAGAATCAAGTGCTGCTTGCTGCTCAACAGCATCAAAACCATTAATAACAATACCATCTGGCTTAAGTGCCATAGCTTGGCCAAAAGCTGCGGTTCTACCCTGCACAGAACCTGCGCCATCAATAACCCGCACTGTCCAACCTATTTTAGCTGCAGCTTCTTCCACGCCCTTGGTAACACCAAGAATTCCCCCATTCTTTAAATCGCCCGCTAACACAACAATTGTTTTGCTTGCTGCTGCAACTGGCCCTGATGTTGGCCCATCAAATGATGTATGTGAACCTGCGTAGGCTGTTGGTAGAGCAAGTCCCATCATCATGGTACCTGCTAGTAGAGATTTTATTAGAGTTCGTTTCAGCATGTTAGTCCTCCCTGATTGCTGATTAGTTTTATTATTCCTTAGCTGCCCCTTTGCGCCGTTGCGCATAGCCAGCAATTCCAATAGCCACCAAAAGTGTGACGCCATTGAACATTGGCTCGACCCAAAAAGAGCCACCAAATTGTTGAATTCCAGAAATGCCAATTGCTAAAATTGCAACACCTATCATGGTGCCCCAAACATTCACGCGACCTGGCTTGATTGTTGTCGATCCCAAAAATGCTCCAACAAGTGCTGGAAGTAGAAATTCCAAACCCACACTTGCTTGGCCGATGCGTAACTTAGACGCTAAAATCACTCCAGCTAATGCAGTAAGCAAACCAGATGATACGAATGCACCAATGACAAATTTTCTTGTTGGTATACCGTTTAGCTCAGCAGCGCGCTGATTGGCACCAATCGCATACAAGTAGCGGCCAATCGGCGTATATTCTAAAATCAACCAAAGCGCGATTACAATCCCAAGGACATAAAACCCAGTAATGGGAAGACCAAACACAAAGATACCATTAATGTCATAAAAACCCTGGGGGAGCGCCCCAACCATTTGTCTACCACCAGTATGCGCTAGAGCTAGCGCATAAAGCACGGTGCCTGTGCCAAGTGTCGCTATAAATGAATCGATCTTTGCAATTTCGACTAGTAGACCATTGAAAAAACCAACAACACAACCAAGAAACAAAACAATCATCACTGCAACAGGCCAAGGTACGCCATAGAGTGTTTGAAGAGAGATTGCTAAGATATGCCATAACACGATACCGTAACCAACTGTCAGATCGATACGCCCTGACGCCATTGGGATCATTGCAGCCAAACTCAAAATTGCGATGATTGCTTTATCTGAGATAATTGCACGTAGATTTAACATTGTAGGAAATGTTTCAGGCAGTAAAACTGAAAAGAGTATGAGCAAGAAGACAGTCAAAATAACAAGACCGTAAGTCGGCGCTAGTTTTATTAGCTTGGCAAACAAACTTAAATTTTTCAACTCAGCCTTAGTTGGCTCAAGGGCGTTTGATTCAACTGATTGCATAAATTTTCTCTTCTGTTTTTTCTATATCGCTGGCAGATGCAGCTTGAATTAAAGACTCTGTCGATAAGTTAACACCTGACAATTCGCGAACTACTTGCCCTCGACTAAAGACTATTGCTCGATGGCAAATATTGGCCACCTCTTCAAAGTCAGTCGAAACAACTAAAACACCCATGCCCTTAGCAAGCGCATCAAATAATAAATTGTAAATTTCAGCTTTGGCACCAACATCCACTCCAGCGGTGGGATCTTCAGCAATCAACAGTTTTCTATTCGTTTCTAACCACCTACCAACAACAACCTTTTGTTGATTCCCACCTGATAAAGCTTCGATTGCTAATTTGGGATCGTTGGGCGCTAAACCAACTATTTGACCTACTTTTTTAGCACCGTTCTCTTCAGCAGTAGATGCCATGATTGAAAATAATCGTCGCCCAACAGAAGCTGGATTTAAAAATATGTTTTCACGAATTGATAAAGATGGAGCGATAGATTCAACCACGCGATCTCGAGCCACAAGCCCAATACCAGAATTCACGGCAGCTCTTGGAGAAGAAATATCTGGCGTTTTACCATCTAACCGCACATCGCCTATATGTGCCTTTTCGCCATACAAGCAGCGCGAAATATCTTCATGCCCTGCTCCTCTTAATCCTACTAACCCCACAACTTCACCAAGTTTAATTTCGAAATCAACAGGCCCAACATTTCCAGATACCAAATTGGAAACACTTAAAATTGGTTGCCCTTCCTCTACCATTGGTCGATCAATTTCACGTGCTTTTCTACCAACAATTAAATTGACCAATTCATCAGGCGTTGTGTGCGCAACGTCTCTCATTCCCACCATCATGCCATCACGAAGCACAGCAACACGGTCAGATATTTTAAATATTTCATCTAGCCTGTGAGAGACATAAATCATTCCAACCCCAGACTCACGAAGTGGACGTAAAGCCCTAAACAATCGCTCTACTTCGTCTGCAGGCAAACTGGCTGTGGGCTCATCAAGAACTAAAAAGTCACACTTTACTGCTAGCGCACGTGCAATCGCCACCAATGATTTTTCAGTACGAGTTAGATCAGAAATTCTTGTTGTTGGATCAAAATCGCAGTCCACTCGAGCCAGCGCTTCTGCGGCACGATCATTCACTGACTTCCAATCAATAAAACCAACTTTTTTAGAATAACCTTGAGCAAGAGCCATATTTTCTGCGATGCTCATCCACTCTATTAAACCAAGATCTTGGTGAATAAAGGCTACCGATTGAGCTTGATCAATACGACCTGGAGAATGTGAATAAACCTCGCCATCAATTTTAACATGCCCAGCGTCTTGTTTGTGAATACCACCAAGAACTTTAATGAGCGTTGATTTACCAGCTCCATTTTCACCAAGCAAAGCTACAATTTCACCACGCCCCACATGCATCGAAACACCACGCAGAGCTTTTGTTCCACCAAACGTTTTTATAACGTTGTCAAAAAACAACCCCTCTTGTATCTCGCTAGGCATTACACCTCCCATTGTGCAAAACGTGAACGTTACCGGTAACTTAATTTCGAGACTAATTCCACAGAGTTGTAAGAGTCAAGTAAAAATGTTACCGGTAACTTAAATATTTCAAATGCAGGAACAATTTGTGAGCAAAAAAACTAAAGTCAATTTAAGCGAAGTTGCAAGTGCTGCTGGCGTTTCTAAAATGACAGCTTCGCGGGTCCTTAGAAACGCTGACGGATTTTCTGAAGATACAAAACAGAAGGTTCTGAAAGAAGTTAGACGCCTTGGTTATGTGCCAAATAGAATTGCGGCCACATTTGGTTCTGAGCAAACATCTACAATTATAGGCGTTTGTGTGCCTTATCTATCTAGCAATTTATTTGGCACCGTTTTGGACAGTATTAATGGCGCCCTATCAAAATTTGGATATCAGACCATGATTGGTTCGCATGAAAACTCAGCTGCAACAGAAGAAGCATGGGTAAAGAATATTCTATCATGGAGACCTGCTGGTGTTATTTTATCTAGCGGCACCCACACTGCGACAACAGTTGAATTACTAAAGGCACAAGGGATTCCTGTTGTAGAAATTTGGAACTTAAACACTAGTCCAATTGATATCTCAGTTGGGTTCAACCATTTTGATTGCGGCAAGGAAATGGCGACATATATACTTAGTAAAGGGCGTAAAAACGTTGCATATATTGGCGCAGATGCAAATTCGCCTGGCATGGGCGTTGCTAGGTTGGCTGGCTTTGAAAGTGAACTAAACTCCTCAAATATCAAACTAAAAACAAAAGAAAACTTAATCGACAGACCTGGCTTCTATGCAGGGTTTTATGGCACCGAGACAATCTTAAATCGCGATCCACTAATTGATGCAATTTATTACCAAGACGATGCCATGGCAATTGGTGGCCTTTTTTACTGCAAGTCAAAAGGTATAAATGTGCCCGAAGACATTTCTATCGCAGGATGGGGCAATATGGAAGCAGCTTCAATTTTACCCAAACGCTTAACAACCACAATTGTTGAAACTCAAGCATTGGGGAAAGTCGCATCTGACTCATTAATGGCGCGCATTAAAGGCGAGCCCGTAAAAGATGTAATTATTGCTCCTACCAGATTGGCACCTGGCGGTACTGTTTAAGCTTTTT
>JBGCEA010000111.1:0-3321 GCA_045105915.1 Nitratireductor sp. | reverse complement strand
CTAGCCAGCAGCAATAAGCTTAATATCTTTTATGCCAGCGTTTTGTAGGTTCAAACCTGCATTCCATGCGCGCAAGCCCGTTTTGCATACAATAATCACTGGCTTATTTGTAAGTGTATTTGCGTCATTAGCGATTGTGGCAATGGTGGCAACTTCACTGCGTATCGTATCTGGCGTTATTAAATTTGGGCTTTCTTCTTTTGAGCGCACATCAATTACTACATCGTCTTCATTTATTTGAGATTGAGAAATGAATTTGAAGCCATTTTTAGGTTCACTAGCGCCAAGAAATGAGAAGCTAGAAGTTGTGAAATTTATAAGATCAACATTTAGCATTTTTCCCATTGGGGAGGGCGACAATTCAAGCAAAATATTTAGTGTGATTTGCGCTTGCAATGTTCCCAGTACGCCAACCGCTGGGCCACTAACGCCAGCCGTTGCGCAGTTTTGTGCCGAGATTGGCAAATCAGGAAATACAGCCCGAATGCTTGGGGCATGCGTACCACAAAATGCACCAACATAACCCTTAAAGCCCAATACAGAAGCCGATACATAAGGTGTTTTTGTTTTTAGCGCGTAGTCTGACAATATATAGGTCACGGCAAAACTGTCTGCCGCATCAATTATCACATCAGCATCTTTACATAGACTTTCAACATTGCTTGGCTCTAATCTGCAATTGTGGTTTTTGATACTGATTTTAGAATTGTACTTGCTCAAATGCTCTTTAGCAGTGCTGGCTTTAAATAAGCCTATGTCGTCTTCATTAAACAAAGGCTGGCGGTGTAGGTTTGAAAGTTCAACTAAATCATGATCGATGATTGTAATATTGCCAATGCCAGCACCCGCTAAATAACTAAGCAAAGGTGCGCCAAGGCCACCAGCACCCACGACCACAATGTTTGCATTGCTAAGTTTTTCCTGACCAGCTTTTCCAATTTCTGGCAAAATTTCTTGGCGTAAATATCTGTTTTGATCGCTCATATTAGTATCTTACTTCTATCGTTTAGCCTGTTACTGCTTGGTGGAAAGGTCTAACCAGTTTTGTACTTGTTGTTCAGGTGTTTGGCTTTTTGTGATGTCAGAAATTACAGCAATACTATCAGCGCCAGCATCAAAAACACTTCCTGCTTTTGATAGGGTTATGCCACCAATCGTAATGAGCGGAATATCGCCTATTTGCTTTTTCCAATCACGTATCTTGCCTAAGCCTTGCGCTTGCCATGATAGTTCTTTTGAGGTTGTGCCAAATATTGGCCCTAAAGCAATATAATCTGGCTTTAGGGCTAGCGCGATTTCTAATTCTTCTTGGCTATGCGTTGAAATGCCATACTTAATGTTAGCTTGTTTGATCGCCTTCATGTCAGCAAGTTCTAGGTCTTCTTGGCCTAGGTGAATAAAACCGCATTTTAGATCGATCGCCATTTGCCAATGGTCGTTTAAGATAAGCTCGCAATTGTATTTGGCGCATATACTTTGTGCATTAATTACCTCTTGCTCAATGTCTTTGGCATCGCCCTTATGACGAAGCTGAATGGTTTTCACCCCAAGTGGTACAATTCGTTCTACCCATTTTGCATTTTCAACAATTGGATAAAATGGATCAATTAAATGGCTCACTTAAGATCGCTCCCAAATGTTGCCGTGCCTAAAACTGGTGTTGAAGGGCTAGCCATATCACGCGGTTCCATAGGGTCTGCTATATAGGCTTGCCTTCCAGCTTCTAATGCTTTTGCAAAGGCGCTTGCCATGCCTATTGGATCTCCTGCTTTTGCAACTGCGGTGTTTAAAAGTACGGCATCAAATCCCATTTCCATTGCGCTTGCCGCGTGTGATGGTTTGCCAAGACCCGCATCAATTACCATTGGGGTGTCTGGAAAATGTGAGCGAATGGAGCGAAGGCCGTATACATCGTTCAGGCCAAGGCCTGTTCCAATAGGGGCGCCCCATGGCATTAAAACTTCGCAGCCAACTTCTAATAGTTTATTAGCAATGCTCAAATCTTGTGTTGTGTAGGGGAAAACTTGAAAGCCATCTTCATTTAATATTCGGGCGGCTTCTACGAGTTCAATGACATTTGGGCACAGTGTGTCATTGTCTGCAATGACTTCTAGTTTAATCCATTTGGTATTGAAAAACTCTCTTGCCATATGTGCAGTTGTCACGGCATCTTTTACGGTGTGGCAGCCAGCTGTGTTTGGCAAAACATTTACGTTCAGGTCAGAAATCATTTTCCAAAATGTTTGGCCAGAACCTTGCTCTCCATCTTCGCGGCGCAAAGAGACGGTTACAACATCGCAGCCTGATGCTTTTATCGCCTTTGATAAAATATCAGGCGAGGGGTATTGGGCAGTGCCAAGCATAAGTGGTGATTTTAGCATAGTGCCGTAAAACGTATTGTTGTTTGTGTCTTTATTCATCTTGTTCGTTTATCCGCCTTGCATTGGGGCTAAAATTTCAACTTGGTCGCCATTTTTCAAAACCACATCTTTGCGTGCGTCTTGCGAAATAAATGCGCCATTTATGGCAGTTGCAACTTTTGCATCTTTAAAGCCAAGCTCAATCAGCGCCTCTTCAAATAGCGTTGCGCTAATTTCTTTTGTCTCACCATTTACGCTCAGTTTGATTTTTTCAAGCATCCATAAACTCCGGTATGTAGGTTCTGTCTAAAATTGTATCTGCGGCCATTTTTGCGCAAGCGGGGCTAAGTAAAAACCCATGCCTAAATAGACCGTTGATATAGAGTGTGTTGTCTATCCATTTTAGTTTGGGCAAATTGTCTGGAAATGCAGGACGCACATCTGCTCCCATTTCTAAAATGGTTGCATCGGCAAAGGCCGGGTGAATGGCGTAGGCGGCATTTAATAAATCTACCATGCCGCGCGCGCTCACACCGCCTTGTTGTTCAGATTCTATTTGAGTAGCGCCAACCATGTAGACATTGTTTTCGCGAGGCACAATATAGACTGGGAAGCGCGGATGAATGAGCCTGATAGGGCGCGTTATGTTTATGTCTTTGGCTTGCAATAGTAACATTTCACCACGCACGCCTCTAAGATTTGTAAGCGTATCTTTGGCGCTAAAGCCTCTTGCATCTATGGTTATCTCATTGTCTGCGCCATTATTAATGCTGCTCATATCTGAATTATAATGAATATCAACTTTGAGTGCTTTTAGCTTTTGGCTAAGTGCTTGCATGGTAAGGCGCGGGTCTATGTGCGCTTCGTCTTGATAGAAAAGCGCTTTTGAAAAACGGTCTTTTAAATCTGGTTCAAGTTCTGCAATGGTTTGGGCGTTAATTTGAGTATGGTTATCTGTGCG
>JBGCEA010000110.1:0-7969 GCA_045105915.1 Nitratireductor sp. | reverse complement strand
AAAACATACAAAAAGCACGTGCCTCTACTAAATACCAATTGCCAAATTTATTGGCACAGCTTAGAAGAGGCTAAATTTAAATCCCAAAAATAATGGACCTCCCACCATGCGTATTGATGCAATTTCCATCGGCGATAATCCGCCAAAAGACATAAATGTAATTGTAGAGGTGCCCGTTGGCGGGCACCCAATTAAGTATGAGCTAGATAAAGAATCTGGAACACTTGTTGTTGATCGTTTTTTATATACGCCAATGACATACCCAGGCAATTACGGCTTTGTTCCTCACACACTATCGCAAGATGGCGATCCAATTGATGTAATTATCTGCAACGCTCGCCCACTTGTGCCCGGCTGCGTAATTAACTGTCGCCCTATTGGTGTTTTGATTATGGAAGACAATGCTGGCCAAGATGAAAAAATCATCGCCGTGCCTTCATCTCACATTTCTAAAAGGTTCGAAAACGTAAAAACGCACACAGACTTACCAGAAATTACGCGCCAGCAAGTTCAGCACTTCTTTGAGCACTACAAAGATTTAGAGCCTGGTAAGTGGGTAAAAATTGGTGATTGGATGGGCGTTGAAGACGCTGAGCGTCTAATCGTTGAAGCAATTGAATTGGCTAAGAAATAACTCAGCCTTTCAGCTCATTACACTGCTTTGCAACCTGCGCCTTAAGGGGCGCAGGAAGTTTAAATTAAAATACGTTTGGATATCCATAACGCGTAATTAAGCTTTGCAAGAAAAAGATAGCAAACAACACAATAATTGGCGAAATATCAATCGTACCCAAATTAGGTAAAAACCTACGCACGCGGCTAAAAAGCGGCTCTGTCATTTGGTATAAAAAATTACCAATCATGCCCACAAATTGATTGCTCGAATTGATAACGTTAAAAGCAAACAACCATGAGAAAATTGCGCTAGCAATAATGATATAGACGTAAAAGTCTAAAGCTATCATTACAACATCAAGTACAGATTTCATTTAAATATTCTCCTCTTTGCTTTCACTTAAGCCCGAAACAAAACTGTTTCAAGTTAAACTTATGCAAAAATTCAAGATTGCTCAACACGCGCTTTAACGCGGCGCTTCATTTCCATGCGCTCAGGCGTTTGAATGTTTAGCAATTCTGCAATACGCCACACAACATTGTCTTCTAATTCATGCACAACACCATCGGCATAAACCATTTCCCATAGGTTTTCGACAATCTGAATTCGCCGATCTAATTCAAGATTAGCTTTTAATAAAGAGGTGAAACGAAATAGATCAATCGCTTCGCCATCAGCAAATTGCGCGGCATTTATAAGCTCTTCAATTTCAGCATCAGACAGATCGAAATCTTCGCTCAAAACTTCTTTCATTTTTTCGCGTTCAACGTCTAATATTTTACCATCAGACTGAATAACATGAAAAAGCAAAGCAGCCTCTGCAAGCCTCACGTCTTGTGCGTTAAATGTGGTTACGTCAATTTTTGAATCTTCGCTACTCAGCAAAGCCTTAAGGGCAGTAAACAAATAATATTCCTTTTATATTTTGTTCTTACGAGCGCTAAAAGAAGCCAAATCTTTTCTTGATTTGCGCATCAACACTCTCATTCACCCCTGGATCGTCTGGACGTCTTTCTAACGGAAACACAACTTTTGAATCCGTATCGGCAGATGGATCTTTTTTAGCAGAAGCTTCAACACTTTTCGCGCTATTTTTAGCGCTCATTGCTTCGCCGCCCTCTTCTTCTAAAACTTCCTCACTCGCTACATCATCAGCCTCTTTATTATCGTCAGCCTGATCACCAGCGTCTTCTGCCTCACTCTCATCATTCTCATCATTCACATCATCAGATGAAGAGCTCCAATTTTTAGATGGAACTTCATCTTCCGCTACTTCGTCTATTTCGCGCATGGCATTGTCTTCAGATGCACTTTCAAGCGCTTCTAAATCTTCTGCGCTAATTTCAACCAAATCAGTTGGCGTATCGTCTTCAAGCGCTAATGGCTCCATAAGTTGTGCCAAATCATCAGCCTCAATAACGCCAGCATTTGCTTGACCTAATTGCTCAACAGGCACTTTCCACTCAAATGCATCAATTTTTCCGGTATTTGGAGAAAACGGTAACCACTTTTCAGAAACCATATTATCAACTGTCCAAGCAGCGTCTTTTGGTGCTCTAACTGCACGTGCTAACCAATCGCGCATGCGGCCCTTATCACCAGATTCAGCTTCTTCAAGATCAGCCATAATCAAGCAAGCACGCTCTGTTGGTGCATTTGTCATTACAGCTTTCATGGCTGTTCGTGCAGTTTCAAAATCTTGCGCTTCCATTGCAGCTTCTGCAATCGCAATATTGCCCTCAGCATGATTAGCTCTAAGACTTGCCAGTTTTTTAGCACGCTTCAAACGGTCTAAAGCACTGTCACCAATACGCAAATGCACATATGTTTCTGCAAGTTCTGGATGAGGCGATTTTTTCCAAACCGCTTCAATCAAATTAGAAGCTCTACGCAAGTCATTATTACGCATATAAGCCTTAGCGCCAATAACAGCAGTTGGCACCAAATCTGGCGCCAATTTATGCGCTTCTTTAGCAAGCTTAACAGCGCCAGATGGATCACGTTGCTCTTTACTCATTGCATGTGCAGTTAACAAAACAGCTCTTTGGCGCGAGGCATCTTTTTTATCTACCAAACCAGCAGAACTATTTGCCTTAAGTGCATCAAGCGCACCATCCCAATCACCCTGTGTTGCGCGGTAGCGAAGCATAGCATTGCCAGCCCATGGAAGTGCTGGCGCAAGCGCAGCCGCCTCTTCAACATATTGCTTTGCAGCTGCTTTAGAGCCCTGCTTTTCTGCTTCTAAATAAAGACCACGTAAAGCAATCAGCTTCGTGCGATCATCTTCAAGCATGCTCTCAAATTTCTCACGCGCATGCTCATCATCACCCTCAAGCAACAATGTTTGCGCATCTAACAATTCAACCAAAGGTTCATTGCTCAGCAACTTTGTGCTTTCTTTAGAAAACCGTCTAGCTGCAATCGCATCGCCAGAGCCTGCAGCAATCAAGCCTTGCGAGAGCGCATCATAGCCTCTATCTTTTTTGCGCTGCTTAAAGAAACGGTTCATGATGCGTGGCGAATTTAAGACAATGCGAATGATTGTCCAAACAAACATAACCACCGCAATACAAGCCACCAAGCCCGCAACAACCACAAGCAAAGATGCTTCATATTCGTTGCCCTGCCAATCAAGCTTCACAGTGCCTGGATAATCTGCCACCCAAGAAAAACCAGCGCCCAGCGCTAAAATCAAAAGTATGTAAAATAAAATACGAAACATGATGCTAAACCTGACGACTTCTAATTATTACTAGTAACTGAAAGAGCTTCAATTAATTTGGAGACCATTTCTTCTGCGCTTACTCTTGCATCCAAATCTTTACTCCAGCCCATTGAAATGTCTTTAGCTGAAGCTGATAATCCATTCCATTCAGATTTTGCTTTCGATGCATCGCCCGCAGACAATGCATCTCGAATACGAGAAGCTACCGCAGTTGCATCATCACCCAATTGAGGGCCTTTTTTGCGAACTTTAACCAGCGACTTTGCGCTAGCCATTAGCTTATCTACAAAATTCGATTTTTCTAAAGGTGCTTCAAGCGATGCTAGAATTTGATCTTCAACAGGATTAAAACTTGCAAGTAACTGGCTTGGTGTCAAAACGCCTGCTTCTGCAATTGGCTTTAACGCATTAATTTCATCGCTTTCGCCAAGCAGTGCCTCTACAGCCAACACTTCATTTTTAAAAACGCCGCCATTTTCTAAAGCACTTTGAAGTGCATTTACATTTACACTACGCGCCACTTTAATGCCGTTTACTGCAGCGTCTGCCGCAGACTGCACTTTGGCCATTGGCTCTAGCACATCAACATCAATTTTTTGGTTTAAAGCCACCAACGCATCGCTGTTTTGCACGCCTTGCACGCTAAGTTTTTCAATGCGCTCATTTAACTTCGAAATGTCAGAAGTTAAATTGCCAATACCAGAAACAAATTGAGCACTATCTTGAGAACTCGCCTCCATAGTGGCAAGTCTATTTTGCAGTGCTTTTATTTGCGCATCTAAATTGGTTTTAACGGCAGCAAATTCAGCATTAAACACACCGCCCTCTGCATTTTCGCCAGTGCCGCTAGTAACAAGGTTTGAAAGCTCTTCAACTTTTGCCAGCGCTTCTTTAGCGCTATCATTTGCACTCGCTGAAGTATCTAGCGCAGTTGCAAGAGACGTTTCCATTTGAGAATTGGTCTCACCACTGGTTGCACCAATAGAAGCCTCAATCGCATTTAGGCGCTCTTCTAGGGCTGCAGGGTCAATTTCTGGCGCTGCAGTTTTTAGTGTTAAAATCTGGTTCTCGAGCGCTTTAATTTGTTCAGCGCCCACCACGTTTTCATTTGCAGAACCATTGCCGCCATAAACCAAACCAGACGCATAAGGAATATGCTCAAGCCAGCCCATTTTGTTTAAAGCGCCAGCACCACCCAGCGCCAACGCGCCGCCAGCGGTAGCCGCTAAAAACGTACCTAAGATTAAACCAAAGCGGCTTTTCTTTTTAACCGGTAGCATTTCATTAGCGGTTTCTTGAGCAAGCTCTTCAGCTTTATCTGCTGTGTTTTCGCTAACTTCATCAGCATTTGGCAAATCAGCATCTATATTTGCATCATCCACTTTATCAAGCTTTGCAGCTTCTAATGCAGCATCTGTTTGCGCAGAGGCGTCTGTCTCAGCAACAAAGTCTTTTTTGTCCAAGTCGATTGTCTTTGGAGATTTAGCTTTTTTTCTTGAGGCTTTAACCATCGCTTTTGAGCACCTTTACATTCAACAACAAATTATAATTCTTCTTACATAAGTAGAATACTGTAGAATACATAATGGGGATATTACGACAATAATTAGATTAAGCCATACATCAGCACGATGAATAGCTAATAATTACAATCGACAAATTATACGCCCCATAATTTGTCTTTTATCTTCGAAATGATTCTAATGTCTTAATCATTTCATCTTCAGACTCTATTTTGGCATTATGTACGCTCTTTACAAGTAAATTATCTACCGCAAGGGAAGTTTTTTTAGAAATCCCTAATGCGCGCATCGATTTTGAGTAAGATTCAAGGCTATATTTTTGTATAAGCTCAAAGAAATTAACTGCACTCAAAGATGAATAATGCAGATGAATGCCACCTTCTGCCTTGCTCAAGGCCTCCTTCATTTTTTCAAGACCAGGGTCAATGCGCTCAATTCTATAAAGTTCGACAATATCGACAGTTAACTCATAATTTTCAAAATACTTGTCAAAATCAAAAGCGCGTTGCTCACCAGCAATATATGTAAATTTGCGAACTTGATATTCTGTTGCAATAAAATCGCCCAAATGTTTAGCGTTTCTTGCAACATAACGAACATCACTTAGCCCGCAATCTAGCAATGCAGCTTTGGTGCGCTCACCCACCACATAAAATGGGCCTTTAATATTACTATTTCTTAGCCCCAATATTCTGGCGGCATTTGACGATGTCAAAATATAGCCATGCACAGGTGAGGCAGCAATTTCAGCGCCAGTGTCTACTACTTCGCTTAGCGCTAAACTCACAGTTTCAAACCCAAGGTCTTCAAGTCTTTTAGCGCTTCTATAGTTGCTTGCTTTGGTTCTGCTTAAAAGTATCTTCAACTTGGTAAATTCCAATCAGCAAAAAATGCAGCGCCAGCCTCTTCACGCAAATGCGTTGCAGCTTCTTGCCCAATGCTCACTGCATCTTCAATGCGGCCAGTTTTGCGTGTTTCATAAAAAACACTACCATCTGGAGACAAAATCATACCATGAAACAACAAAGCATCATTCTCAATTTTGGTATATCCAGCAATGGGTGTTCTGCATGAGCCATCTAAAACCGCTAAAAAAGCGCGCTCACAACTAAGGCAAATGTTGGTTGGCGTATGTTGCAATGGCACAAGTAAATTTGAAACTTGCTCATCGCCAATTCGAGACTCAATACAAATAGCACCTTGGCCGGGTGCTGGCGGAAACGCATCAATATCCATTTTAGCCGTAATCAACTCAGCCTGCCCCAAGCGGTTTAAACCAGCTTCAGCCAGCAAAGTGGCATCTGCAACACCATCAGCAAGTTTCTTCAAACGCGTTTGAACATTACCTCTAAATTCAACAATTTTTAAATCAGGTCGCAAGCGCAATATAAGCGCTGCTCTTCGCAAAGATGAAGTGCCCAAAACAGCACCTTGTGGCAATGCATCTAATGAAGATGCCTTATGCGAAATAAAAGAGTCTTGCGGCGCCTCGCGCTCTAAGAAGCAAGAAAGCTCCAAGCCCTCTGGCAAAACAGTTGGCATGTCTTTTGATGAATGCACGGCAATATCAATACGCCCATCGCTAAGGCGCTCTTCAATTTCGAGGGTGAACAACCCCTTGCCACCTATTTCTGACAAAGACCTATCTTGAACTCTATCACCTTGAGTTGAAATCACTTCAATCTCAACATCAAGCGCATCGCGCCCATGCGCGTTATATAATTTTTGCTCAACCTCTTTAGCTTGCGCTAAAGCCAAGTCGCTTCCACGTGTTCCAATAATGATTTTCTTTTTTTCATTATTTGACGTTACTGAATTCATTTCTAACCGTTTTCTTTTTGTTGCATCTCTGTTACTCACTCATAATTGAGTGAAATTTAAAGACATCCTTAAATAGATAATAATGGCTTTTGCCAAAGGGCACAATGCTAGTACTTGGAATAGAAACAAGCTGCGACGAAACAGCCGCATCGCTCGTGCAAAGCACAACCCCCAATACAGATGGTGGGCCAAAAGGCGAAATCCTTTCAAATGTGGTGCATTCGCAAATAGATGAGCACGCGGCCTATGGCGGCGTAGTGCCCGAAATTGCGAGCCGTGCACATCTCTCAAAATTAGATTTCATTATAGAAGCCGCGTTAAAAGAAGCTGGCAAAGAATTAACCGACATAGATGCCATTGCAGTTACCGCAGGTCCCGGCCTTGCTGGGGGCTTGCTAACCGGCCTAATGACAGCAAAAGCATTGTCATTTGCTGCCAATATTCCATATTTTGCCATCAACCACTTAGAAGGCCACGCCCTTACCGCAAGGCTTACTAACCAGATAGAATATCCATATTTATTATTGCTGGTCTCTGGTGGACATTCACAATTTTTAGAAATCAATGGCCTTGGCAATTATACAAAACTTGCCACCACAATAGA
The DNA here is from genome assembly GCA_045105915.1 of Nitratireductor sp. GTDB lineage: Bacteria > Pseudomonadota > Alphaproteobacteria > Rhizobiales > Rhizobiaceae > Salaquimonas. Next base: position 680 of record JBGCEA010000110.1, on the reverse strand, counting down.
CGATGCCCTTGGTGAGGCATTTGATAAAACAGCAAAGCTGTTATCACTTGGACACCCAGGCGGCCCATTGGTTGAAAAAGCGGCACTAAATGGCGATCCAAAACGTTTTGCTTTTCCTCGTCCTTTGCCTTCAAAAACCGACATGAACTTTTCATTTTCTGGTTTAAAAACCGCCGTTAGAAAAGCCGCCCAAGAAAACGCTCCTTTATCAAACCAAGACATAGCAGACATTTGCGCTTCGTTTCAGCAAGCCGTTGTAGATGTGCTTTCAAACCGAACAAAAAAGATGATCGCTAAATTTAACGAAACGCACAAAAACCTTGAGACCAAAAACCTAGTTGTTGCTGGCGGTGTGGCAGCAAACCAAAAAATTAAACAAACGCTTGAACAAACATGCAAAGCGCATGGCTACAATCTAATCACACCTCCTGCGCATTTATGCACCGACAATGCAGCCATGATTGCTTGGGCAGGCGTTGAACATTTTGAGGTATCAACACCTTCTTCGCTAAATGTTGCGCCAAGGTCTCGCTGGCCATTAGATGAGACTGCAAAAACCGTTTTAGGCTCTGGCAAAAGAGGCGCAAAAGCATGACCACTAAAATTGCAATCTTGGGCACTGGCGCATTTGGCACAGCACTTGGTTGCGTGAGCGCGCGCAACAACATTGAGACAATGAT
>JBGCEA010000109.1:0-9085 GCA_045105915.1 Nitratireductor sp. | reverse complement strand
CAAATGCAGTTATGGGACCAGAAATTATAACTAAGTAATTGAACAAATCTTGCGATTTAAAAGTGGCTATCAATTGTAATGATTGGTAGCCACTTTTTGCTTATTGAAAGTTTGTATGACGCAATAAACAATTTACATCATACTTCTTGATTGATCTGCCCTGAGAATCTGCAATAGTGAGCTTAAATTTAATTATTTTCTTTTCTATGTGAGTTCTTGAAATGATCCAAAACAACCCAGACTTATTAGCAGCAATACGTTCTCGTTTTGCACATATTGACAGTTGTCCATTTGCGGGTGAGCGTATCTTCTTTGAAAATGCTGGTGGTGCCCTCACCTTAAAATCAGTGGCTGAGACTTCAGCAAAGTTTGCGGCAATTCCAGACAATCAAGGTCGCTCGAATGCTGCCTCTAAAGCGCTTGTTGAAATAATTGACAAGGCTAGATCTGATTTGACTATATTTATGAATGCTAAGTCTGGTCAATTTATTATTGGTGAAAGTGGCACAGAGCTACTATTTCGCACCATTCGCACGATCTGTATGAATGCACCAAAAGGCGCTAAAGTGATTGGTAGCACAATTGAGCACCCATCCAGCAGAAGTGCGGCTATTCACTGGGCTAAAAAAGCTGGTCTTGAATATGTAAATGTTGATCATGACAATGAACTTGGCCATGTGAGTGCTGAGGCATATGCCGCAAAAATGACCCCTGATGTTAAAGTTGCTACTATTTTGCATGCATCGCCCGTTACTGGCATTGGCATGGATGTGACAGCCATTGTCAAAGCAATAAGAGCTGTATCGCCAGATTGCTTTATTGTTGTTGATGGTATTCAGCATTCTGCTCATGGTGATTTAGACCTTGATGCTTATAATATCGATGCCTATGTCATCTCGCCTTATAAAGTGTTTTCAAGACATGGTTATGGGGTTGCTTGGATATCGGATCGTGTAACAAACTTAGACCATGAGTTCTTGATTGGTGCACCAAAGCACTCATGGGAACTTGGCAGTAGAGACACAGGCTCTTATGCAACGATGTCTGACGTTATTGCGTATTTTGATTGGCTTGGCGGCGAAGTGTCTGATGAAAGTGACCCGAGAAAAAGAATAGAAGCAGCTTCAAGCGCGATCCATGATTATGAAGCGCATCTAACCAACGCCATGATAAATGGCACTGGCAATTTGCCGGGGCTACGTGAAATGAAAAACGTGACTATTTTGGCCGGTGCCGACAACGAAAAACGTGTTGGTTTGGTATCCATTTCTGTTGAGGGCGTTGAAACGCAGCACCTTGTTGATGTTCTAAATGAAAATGGCATTCGCACGCATATTCGCAAACCAGATCATTATAGCGGAACCGTTTTGAAGCCACTTGGCTTGCCAGATTGCCTTCGTATCTCGATGTGCCACTATAATAGCGAACAAGAAGTTGCAAAACTATTGAGTGTTATGAAGGACATAACCAGCAAAATTTAAATTTTTATATGAGTTGTAAGCAAGACTATGATGATGCATAGTTTTGTTGGGAGAATTTTGCGTTTTTTTAAAAGCTGTAAAGCCGGAGAAAATCGCAACGAATGTGAGAGTTATTCACTTTCATTTAATGGTCTAACTTATGCAAATAAATTAGCCTAAACTATATGGAGGATCTTTATGATCAAAACACTAAAAATGGCCGCAGCAAGTGCTGTATTGGCTCTTGGCATGGCAGGTTCTGCTGTTGCACAAGACATTAACTTCTTCACAATTGGTACAGGCGGCACAGCCTTTACTTATTATCCAATGGGCGGTGTTATTGCTAACGCAATTTCAAAGCCACCAGGATCACGTGAATGCGACAAAGGCGGCTCATGCGGTGTTGATGGCTTAATTGCTTCAGCTGTATCTTCACGCGGTTCAGTAGACAATGTAAATGCTATTGTTTCTGGCTTGCGTAATTCTGGCTTTGCTCAATCTGATGTTGCTTACTGGGCATACACTGGTACTGGCACAATGGAAGGCAAAGAGCCTGCGAAAGATCTTCGTACGATTGCAGCTCTATTTGAAGAGCATATTCACCTAGTGGCACTTAAAGATAGCGGCATCAATTCTGTTGCAGATCTTAAAGGTAAGCGCGTATCTTTAGACGAGCCAGGTTCTGGCACACGTGTTGATGCATTGCTTATTCTTGAATCAAATGGCCTTTCTGAAAGTGATCTGACACCAGAAGCACTAAAAGGTAATGCAGCAGCTGAAGCACTACGCAACGGCAAAATTGACGCATTCTTCGTTGTAGCTGGCTACCCAACTGGTGCTATTGTTGAACTTGCTTCTTCAACAGCTATCAAATTGGTTCCAATTGCTGGTGCTGGCGCAGATGCCCTAACATCTAAATATGGTTTCTTCGCTTCTTCAGACATTCCTACAAACGCTTATGAAGGCGTTGATGGTGTAACAACTGTGGCTGTTGGCGCGCAGTGGTTTACCAGCGCTAAAGAAAGCGACGATCTGATCTACAACATTACTAAAGCGTTGTGGAATGAAAAGTCTCGCAAATTGCTAGACGTTGGTCATGCTAAAGGCAAAACAGTAACAACAGATACTGCCCTGAACGGTATCGGTGTTCCTTTGCATGCTGGCGCTGAGCGCTTTTACAAAGAAGCTGGCCTTTTAAAATAAGTCAGTCTTAAAACAATATGCCAGGCACCTAAAAGTGTCTGGCATTTTTCTTTATCTAAATATGGACGAATGTTATGGCGGGCGATACTAAAGCTGAATTAACCCCTGAAGAGCTGGCAGAGATTGAGCGTAAATACGATCCTGAAACGGCCTTTCGTCCTACTGGCAAGAATTTTGGACTGCTGATTGCAGGTTTTCTTGTTGCCATGTCTCTCTATCATTTTTATGCGTCAGGCTTTGGCCTTATACGCGAATTGCTGCATCGCGGCATTCACTTATCGTTTGTTTTAGGGCTGGTTTTCTTACTGTTTGGCATTCGCAAAACTGGCACAACACTACCGCCAAAAGCATGGTATCGCATCGATGGGGTTCCCATCATTGATGTGTGCTTAGCCATGCTTGGCGTGGCGGCTGCGCTTTATTTGCCATTGCTTCCACCAGAAATTGTTTCTCAGCGTGTGGGCAATCCGGGCCCTTCAGATATTTTCATGGGCTCAGCTCTTTTGCTTCTTGTTTTAGAAGCAACAAGACGCTCAGTTGGCCCTACTCTGCCGCTTATTGGATTGGCGTTTATTGCCTTTGCTTATTTTGGCCCATGGATGCCAGGCGCTCTTAAACATGGCGGCTCTAGCTGGCTTGGCATTATCAATCACCTATACATGACCAACCAAGGCATTTACGGCATAGCGCTTGGTGTTATGGCGCAATATGTATTCTTGTTTGTTCTGTTTGGCGCACTTGCTATGCGTGTTGGTCTTGGCCAATTGTTCATTGATTTATCTATGGTTATTGCTGGGCGCTACTCTGGTGGGCCGGCAAAGGTTTCTATTTTTTCTAGCGCCTTTATGGGCACAATTTCAGGCTCATCTATTGCAAACACTGTGACCACTGGCGCGCTGACCATTCCAACAATGAAACGCGTTGGTTATCCTGCAAGATTTGCAGCAGCGGTTGAAGCCACTGCCTCAACGGGCGGGCAAATTACGCCGCCAATTTTGGGCGCGGCAGCTTTTATTATGGTGGAGTATCTAGAGATTCCCCTTCGCGATGTTTTAGCAGCGGCACTCTTTCCTGCGCTATTACACTATTTTGGTATTTTCATTATGGTGCATCTTGAAGCTAAAAAGCTTGGCCTTCGTGGTTTGAGCGCAGAAGAACTGCCAAAGCTTGGTGTTGTTTTAAAAGACCAATGGCTGAGCATCATTCCACTCATTATTTTGGTTTATCTAATTCTAAGTGGTAAGACCCCAGACTTTGCAGCCGTATATGGCATTATTGCTTGTGTTGTTGTTGGCTTTTTAAACCCGAACCATCGTCTCACCGTAAAAGGACTTTGGGACAGTCTGGCTTCTGGCGCGCGTAACACGCTTGCGGTTGGCGCTGCGGCTGCCACAGTGGGTGTTGTTGTGGGTGTGGTTACCCTTACTGGTGTAGGCTTTCGTTTGGGCTATGTGGTGGTTCAAACCGCAACAGATGTTGGAACCTTCTTGAGCGCTATGCCATTGCTGAACTACTTTAGCGTCACGCAGTGGGCACTGTTTGTGTCGCTTATTCTTATTGCTGTTTCATGCATTATTATGGGCGCTGGTATACCAACAACTGCGACTTATATTATTTTGGTTGCAGTTGCTGCGCCTGCACTTGCACAATTGCAGGTAGAGCCGTTGGTGGCACACTTCTTTGTGTTTTACTATGGCGTGCTTGCAGACATCACCCCGCCTGTTGCCCTTGCCGCATATGCGGCTGCTGGTATTGCTGGATCAAACCCGTTTAAAACCGGCAATACTGCCTTTAGGCTTGGCATTGCAAAAGCGCTAGTACCATTCGTGTTTGTTTATTCGCCAGCTTTATTGTTGGTGGCTAACGGCTTTACGTGGTGGGCATTTACGGTAACGTTGGTTGGTGCAATGCTTGGCATTGCATCACTTGGTGTGGCGTTTTCTGGCTATTTCATTGCACCGCTTAAAACTTGGGAGAGATGGTGGATTGCCATTGTCTCATTCTTGTTTATAGCACCAGGTCTTGCCACGATGGGCGCAGGCATTGTGCTCATGCTACCTATCTTTATGTTGCAGTTAAAACGGCGTAAAGAAGCCGCATAAGCGACTTTAAGCAAGCTTTATACTATAGAGCGTCCTTTAAACTTATAGGGCGCCTTTAAATCTTATATGCCTAAATAACGATCTTGCAGCTTGGCAGTAAGCGCTTTGGGCGCGCCATGCCAAACACTTGCACCCTTTTCTAGTAAGACGCATTGATCGACTACCTTCAACAGTTCGCTCAAGGATTTATCGACGATTAAAATCGATAATCCTGATTGCTTTAGCTTAGAAATAGACGCCCAAATTTCTTGGCGAACAACTGGTGCCAAACCTTCTGTTGCCTCATCTAAAATCAGCAATTCTGGGTTTGTCATAAGTGCTCTCCCAATCGCAAGCATTTGCTGCTCGCCGCCAGAAAGCGTATTGGCAAATTGGTTTTCGCGCTCACCCAAACGCGGGAAAAGCTCTACGATAGAGGCTGCATTCCACTTACCTTTTTTAGCGGCAACGAGCAGGTTTTCTTTCACTGTGAGGTTTGGAAAACAGCGGCGACCTTCTGGCACCAAACCAACCCCCAATTGAGCAATGGAATGAGAGGCAAAATTTTTGATGTCTTGTCCCTTAAAGCTGATGGTACCACCAGCGCTTGGCAACAAAGAACAGAGCGTATGCACTGTGGTGGTTTTGCCCATGCCGTTTCTTCCCATGAGGGCGACAACTTGACCTTTTTTGATGCTTAAATTGACATCAAAAAGCGCCTGCGAAACACCATAAAATGCAGTGACATTGGAGAGTTTTAAGAGCGTGCTCATAGTTCACTCTCCTGTCCTAAATAAGCGTCTCGCACGCCTTGGTTTTTGCGAATTTGAGCAACTGTGCCTGTGGCAAAATTGCGTCCTTCTACCAGCACCGTAATTCTATCTGCCAAACTAAATACGGCTTCCATATCATGTTCGACCAATAAGATTGGAGCTTGCTCGCGCAATTTATCTAGAATGCCTGTTAGCGTTTTTGAGCCACCAGGGCCGATGCCAGCCATGGGCTCGTCCATCAAAAATACTTTTGGTTTCATGGCAAGTGCCATGGCAAATTCTAACTGGCGGCGCTCACCATGCGATAGCTGAGAGGCTTTTATGCTTGAGCGCTCTTTAAGGCCAGCTTGCGTTAAAAACTCCATTGCAGGCTCAAGCAAGTTTTTGTCATTTGAGACTGATTTAAAAAAGTTAAAGCTAGAACCACTCGCGCCTTGCACAGCCAGCATAACATTTTCGAGTGCAGAAAAATCTGCCGCCAGAGATGAAATTTGGAAGGTGCGTGCCATGCCTGTTCTTGCTCTTTTAGTGGCGCTTAGGGCGTTTATGTTTTGGCCCAGCAATTCAACACTGCCCTCGTCAGATTTTTGTTCGCCCGTGAGCTGTTTTATGAAGGTAGATTTGCCAGCGCCATTTGGCCCTATAATGGCGTGAATTTCACCTGCTTTAATATCAAGATCAATATTGCTGCAAGCACGCAAAGCGCCAAAAGACTTTGAGATGTTAGAAGCTTTTAAAATCAAATCAGCGCTCATGTTTCACCTGCTTTTTTTCTAACAAACCCATAAGGCCGCGCGGCGCATACAAAACAACAAATAGAAGCAAAAGACCAAGCCATAATTGCCAATGCTCTGTTAAGCCGCCAAGGGTAAATTCGAGCGTGATGAAAAGCGCCGCGCCAACGAGCGGACCACAAATACGTGCCACACCGCCCAAGATAACAAAAATCATAATCTCGCCAGAAGTTTGCCAAGAGAAAACCGATGGGCTTACAAACCTATTTAGATCGGTATAGAGCGCACCTGCAAGGCCTGTCATGCCGCCCGATAGTGTGAACGCTACCAGCTTAATACGAAACGTATCGATGCCAACACTTGTAACTCTTTGCTCGTTTTGTTTTGTGCCTTGTAGCGCTAAACCAAACCTAGATTTAATGAGGGTTGAACAGATAAGAAGCACAACGCCGAGCCATGCAAAACAGATGAAGAAAAATTGCAGTGGATCTAGTGTGTTTAAACCTGGAAAGGCATTTCGAACATAAATTGGCAAGCCATCTTCGCCGCCATAGGCAGGCCATGAAATAGCGAAGTAATAAATCATTTGCGCAAAGGCCAGCGTTATCATGATAAAATAAACACCACTTGTGCGAATAGATAAAGCACCAATGAGAAAGGCGAAAAATGCAGAAATGACAATTGCTAATGGCCAAATAATGAGCATAGAATTTGTGCCCTCTATCTCAAATGGCCATTGCATGAATAAATCTGCGTTAAAGGCATGATGGGCTAATATGCCAGCTACATAGCCCCCTATTCCAAAAAACGCTGCATGGCCTAAAGACACCATGCCACCATAGCCAAGCGCTAAATTAAGCCCAATGCCTGCAATAGAAAAAATTGCAACTTTGGTTGCCATTGTTATGATGAAGGTTTCATCTAAAAAGAAAGCCGCAAGCGCTGCTACAAGCAATGCAAGATAAAGACTAATATTTATAATGTTGTTACGATTTAACTTCATGATTTTAACCCAAATAAGCCAGTGGGTTTGAAAAACAAAACTGCCGCCATAACCATATAGATAAGCATTGAAGCCAATGCAGAGCCAATGGATGTGGCGCTGGTGGGCTCCATAAAGACGCCAAACACTACAGGCAATAAAAAGCGGCCAAGTGTATCTATTAGCCCTACCAAAATAGAGCCAATCAACGCGCCTTTAATTGAGCCAATGCCGCCAATCACAATGACCACAAATGCCATAATCAAAACTGGCTCACCCATGCCAACTTGTACGGATTGAATAGAACCCACCAATGCACCAGCAAAGCCTGCCAGCGCCGCGCCAAGCGCAAATATGATGGTATAGAGTTTTGAAATATCGACCCCTAATGCCGAGATCATTTGTCGATCAGATTCGCCAGCACGTATTTGGATACCAATGCGTGTTTTGTGAATGAGCGCCAATAAGCCGCCAGCAATGACAAAACCAAAAATAATAATTAGCAATCGAAATAAAGAATATTGAATGCCACCTGGCAGTGTAACAGCGCCAGATAAATAGTCTGGTACATTAAGATAAAGCGGAAAAGAACCAAAGAGCCAGCGCGTACCTTCTGTAATAATTAGAATGAGCGCAAAGGTTGCAAGCACTTGGTCTAAATGGTCTCGCTTATAGAGTTTTCGTATAATCAGCACTTCAACTAAAACGCCAGCAAGAGCGGCAAACACCAAGCTTGCAACAAGACCCAACATATAAGAGCCAGTAGCCGCCGCCACAGCCGCACAAGCAAATGCGCCAACCATGTATAAAGAGCCATGCGCAAGGTTTATCAGCCCCATCACACCAAAGACTAGGGTTAGGCCAGAAGCCATGAGGAAAAGCATGACACCATACTGCAAACCGTTGAGAATTTGCTCTATTAAAAGCGTATCGATCATTGAGTAACTGCTTAAAGTGAAAACTGATTACTGCTTAGGAAAAAGGGATCGAAACCGATCCCTTTTAATTTTATCGAGTTTGATATTGCGCAATTATAGTGCGCAATCTGCTGCATATGCATCTGTATGATTGCTCAAGCCTTTTGCAATGATTTTGTTTGTGAATACGTCACCTTCTTTAATCACTTCACGCACATAAATGTCTTGAATTGGGTGGTGGTTAGAACCAAATTTAAATGCACCTCTAACAGAATTAAAGTCAGCAGCTTCTAGTGCTTTTCTAAATGCATCTTGGTCAGATACCTTAGCCTTACCCATTGCAGAGATGATAAGGTTTGCTGTGTCATACCCTTGGCTTGCATAGAGTGATGGCAAGCGGTCATATTCTGCTTTAAAGCTTTCAACAAATGCTTTGTTTGCAGCATTGTCGATGTCTTTATTCCATTGCGATGTGTTTTTAACACCAAGTGCTGCTGCGCCAACAGCTTGCAATATGCCTTGGTCAAATGAGAAAGCAGGACCCGCCAGTGGAATATCTACACCAGAACTTGCATATTGTTTCATGAACGAAATGCCCATGCCACCTGGCAAGAAGAAGTAGACACTGTCTGCACCAGAAGCTCTAATTTGTGCAATTTCTGCCGCATAATCTGTTTGACCAAGCTTGGTATAAACTTCTTTAGAAACATCGCCTTTAAAGAAACGCTTATAGCCAGTTAGGGCGTCTTTGCCAGCTGGATAGTTTGGCGCAACGATGAAAGACTTTTTAAAACCAGTTTCATTTGCATATGCACCAGCGGCTTCGTGCAAGTTGTCATTTTGCCATGCAACATTGAAATAGTTTTTGTGGCAGCGTTTGCCAGAAAGTGCTGAAGAACCAGCAATTGGTGAAAGGTAGAATTTGCCCTCCCCAG
>JBGCEA010000108.1:0-2830 GCA_045105915.1 Nitratireductor sp. | reverse complement strand
TAAATTTACTGTACGGGTGTGTATCTGTAAGTTTCTAAATTACTGTCTTGCATATGTAACAATTTTGTTGGAGACTATTAACAGGGCGTTAATAGTTTAGTTTAGGGACGTCAATATGTTTATGTATGACAAACAAGCATCTGGGTTTTCAAGAAAGCAAGCGTATGTAATCGTTTGTGGAAATGAAAAAGGTGGGTCTGGAAAAACGACTACCGCGATGCACTTAATTATTGGCCTGTTAAATGCGGGGCACACAGTTGCGAGTGTCGATTTAGATACACGCCAGTTAAGTTTAACACGCTACATTGAAAACAGAAAAAGCTTCATCGCTAGAAACGGTGTACAGCTACCTGTGCCTAATCATTTTAATTGCAGCAAAACATTCGATGATAGTGTTTTGGTCAACGAAAATAATGAACTACAGCAATTTTCAGAAACGCTTCAAGAAGTTGAACGCACCCACGATTTTGTTGTGATAGACACACCTGGCCACGATAGCTACCTTATGCGCTTGGCCCATTCTATGGCCGACACGCTTATCACCCCGTTAAACGATTCATATGTCGATTTTGATGTCTTAGGACAAGTAGACAGTATGAGTGGAGAGCTCGTTAATATTTCGCATTACGCAAATATGGTGCGCGAAGCCAGACGCAATAGACGCAAAGTAGATAATGGTTTGGTAGACTGGGTTGTGGTTAGAAACCGTCTTTCACAATTATCCTCGCGCAATAACTCAAATATTCAAAACAGCCTAAAAGCGCTTTCTATGAAGCTGGGATGTAGAATAGCAAATGGCATTTCAGAGCGTGTTGTATTCAGAGAACTGTTTCCCCATGGTTTAACAGCGCTAGATGATTCAAAGCCAACAGGCGTAACAAAGTCTAACTCATTGTCGCATATGGCAGCTCGCCAAGAGGTGCGTACGCTCATAACATCCCTTCGTCTTCCGCTAGATAAAACAGGCAGAGAACGCGCAGATGCAAGACAAAACTGGATGAGTTTGCCAAACAACATCTTCACGCGCTCTACAAATGCGGCTGAGTAAACACTCCAATAGGGGGGTGTTTTCGTGGTGTGTCTTGAGAGATCAAATTGATTTTATCAAGCGAGCACATTGTGCGCTTACGTAAATTTAGCTTGTAATTTGCTGCATTAAGCACCATTTAAAGAGCATGACAGGTATATTCTATCTACTTCTTATCACGCTGGTGCTTTTCTTGTTTGGGGCGTTTTTTGCATTCACCCCAGCTGAAAAACTAGCGCGCATCTACAAGTTTGCAGGTCCAATTGGTGCAATTATTCTGGGCTCAGTGCTTACACTTGCAGGTAGGGGGATTGTTGGCTTGCCGCTTTTGGGCATTGGCCTTGCATGGCTACAGCGCCAACGCACAAAACTTAAATAAGTCTATCTATAGCCAAGGCTTACGGCTTTTTTGCCATTTGGCGAATACACGCACAATTTTACCAAAACCGCGTCTTTGCTGCATCTGCGTGCTCTAGCACCATGGCAGAGCAGGGCGCTAATCATCATTCTAGATTTCGATATTGGGCTTTTACGTGCAAGGCCAGCCAATTCCACACTTTTTCGGTGCAAATTAGCAGCTTTTTTATGTGTGCTCAGCGCTGCAGTACTGCCACGCTTTGCGGGTGCAAGAATATTCATTCTCATCGTTGAAACCTCACTCAATACAATTGTTTCAATGCAATGTTATATAATTTTACTTTTACTAAACTAAACTCATTCAGCCTTTGCTAGTTAGCAAGTGCCAAGCAATCATACTTCTTCTTCAATTTGTTACACGCAGCCCATGCTTGCTTTTTGCTAGCAAAGCCAGCAAAGCGAGCGCGATAAAGCGTGCCGCCATTTGTTTCAACCATCATTGTATAGTTTTCAACTTTGGCCAATGTTTTTGACTGATATTTGCGTGCTGCATTCAAACGGTTCGTCGCATCTTGCTTAGAAGGCACGGCGCCAATTTGAATTTGCCAACCTTTAGCAGGCTGTTGGGCGCTAGCTTTAGCGGCAGTTGATCCTTTAACATTTGTAGAAGCTGTTACCACCATATCTGGTCGAGCAATTGGGCTAACATTTGGAACCGGAATTTGCGAAGTTGGAAGAGCAGCAATTTCTTGGCCAATTAAGTTATCTTGTAGCAAATCTGGGCCATTATCTGGCTCGGCTGCATAAGCGGTAACCATGCTAGAGCTAGCAATTACAGGGCTGGTTGGGCGCGCAATAGGAATGCTTGGTTTTTTAGGCTTCTTAAAGATAGAAGCAAATACAGATTTTGAACGTGCTTTATTTGGATTACCTTTAGCAACAACAATGCGATCACGGCCAGTAGAGGCATTTTTCAAGTATCTATTAATAAGGTTGGTCATTTGCGCGTTGCGAGATTTGCCAGACTTGCCGCCAAGAACAACCGCTACAATAGAGCGCTTGCGATCATAAACAGATGAAACCAAATTATAGCCAGATGCTCTAGTATAACCTGTTTTAATACCATCAACACCGCGAACACGCCCAAGAAGCCTATTGTAAGAGTTGTAAGTACGTTTACCAAACTTAAATGAACGTGCTGAGAAGTATTTGAAATATTGAGGGTAGTGCTCACGAAGCGCAATACCTAGTGTTGCCATATCGCGTGCTGTTGTTACTTGCTTGCGATTTGGCAGGCCAGAAGCGTTTTTGAAAACAGTTTTAGACATGCCAATTGAGCGCGCTTTTTTAGTCATCAAAACACCAAATTGAGATTCTGTGCCACCAATATGTTCACCCACCGCAGCTGCTACATCATTTGCCGACTTAGTAATAAGCGCATAAATA
>JBGCEA010000107.1:0-11859 GCA_045105915.1 Nitratireductor sp. | reverse complement strand
TTTTTAGAAGATGCGCCATCAGCTAACGGTTTTGCGACATTCTTGGCGCTGCATTTTAATTCTATTTTCAACGGCATTGGCTTGATTACAGCTGCATTTGTATTCTCTTTCCTTGGTATTAGACCTTTGTTGGTTTTCCTTACTAGCGCACCACAAAAAGAAGAAAACCCTGAGCAAATACAAAATATGGGTGAAAATTTACTTGCTGATAATGCCGATTCTCTTGGGCTCGATTCCTTTACGATGGATGCAGCTGGTGGGGGTGAAGCAACGGCTGCTAATAAAGGTCCAGAATTTGGAGGCGGCGTAAATGTGAATGTACCAACTCAAAATGATGCGGGCTTGAACAGTTTGGCAATGCGCGAAATTCAGATGAAAGAGCATTTGGATAAGATGGTAGCACAAAGTGAAGAGCGTGCCGCGATTGCTATTAAGAAATGGCTTAAGGAAGAAGCGAAAGCTTAGTATCTGTTTAAGTTGTTGAATTATAAGGTTTATATTTAAATGTCAGATGACGCTCATCAAGGCGATATCATAATTGTTAAACGTGGTGGTGGTGCGCATGACGACCACCATGGCGGCGTGTGGAAAATTGCCTTTGCTGACTTCATGACAGCGATGATGGCTTTCTTTTTGGTTATGTGGCTTATTAATGCCTCTGATGAAGAAACGAAGAAAACTGTTGCGAGTTACTTTAACCCAATTGAGCTGATGGATATTACAACCAACCCTAAGGGTTTGACGGATCCTAAATATGGCGTGAAAAAACTGCCAGTTGAAAATCCTGATTCTCTTAAAAACAAATCTACCTCAGAACTAAACAAAGAAGCGCGTGATGAGCAGGGCGGCTATTATGATGAAGAAGCGCTGTTTAAAGACCCAATTGCAATGTTGTCTGAAATCGCTGGTGGCATTCCCCAAAAGGAAGATGAAGTTGGTAGACCTGATGAGAAAAAAGAAGATGCGCAAAATAATTTAGCACTGTCTGGTGGTGAGCGCTTTCAAGATCCTTTTGATCCTGCTTCGTGGCAAAATCAATTTGGTTTGGAAAGCGACACAAGTGGCCTTGGCAAAGCAAAGGTTGTGGAGCCAGATGAACTTGCCAAATTAAATGTCGATGACAATCCAGGCTTGGTGCCACTAAAAGGTGGCTTTAAAGAGTTCGAAATGAACGCAGAAGTGCCCGACGATGAAGCAGCACTGCGCCCTCAATTAAATGTAGAGCCAGATGATGCCAATAAGAATGAAGAGACTAAAGAGGCCGATGCACCTGGTGATTTGAGTAAGCAAGTTGCTGACAATAAAAAAGAAGCTTCGAAAGAGGGAAAAGTTGGCGGCGAGGGGGAAGGCACCAGCGAAGGCAATGATGCTAGCAAAATGGCCAAGATGGATGGCACTGAGGGGGCTGATGGAGCTGGCGAAGCTGATGAAATTGGTGGTGGCGATGGCGATAAAATGGCCAAGGATAAAATTGCCAAGATGGAAGGCGCTGGAGATAGCAAGCTAGTAGATGGCAAATTAGTAGATGGTGAAGGGCGTAAACTGGATGTTGTGAGCACTTCTACGAACCGTGATCTTGAAGGCAAACCGCTAGAAGAAGAACAAATGAGCGGCCAGCAACAAGAACTGGCTAATGCAATTGACCAGATAAATGAAGAACTTGCTAAGCAGCCAGACAGTAATTTGAAGGTTGATTATGTGAGCAAAGAAGGCGGTTCACTGATTACGCTTTCTGAGCGTGCATCTAGCGGCATGTTTAATATTGGCTCGGCTAAGCCTACGCAGCAAATGGTGAAGATAATGGCAAAAATTGGCAGCGTAATTGCTAAGACCAATGGCTTGGTAACTGTTAGCGGACACACAGATGGTCGCCAATATAAGAGCAGAAGCTATAATAATTGGCGCTTATCGACAGACCGCGCGCATATGGCTTATTTCATGCTTGTGAATGGCGGGGTGCCAAAGGCATCATTTGAAAGAATTGAGGGCTATGCAGACACAAAGCTGATTGTGGCTGATGATCCAAATGCTGCAGAAAACAGACGCATAGAAGTGTTTATTAGGCAATTATGAAACATCTAAAGCGCCATATATTGCTGCTAGCTAGCAGCGCTATTATTGCCTCTGGTAGTGCCTTTGCGCAAGAACAGGGGCATAAAGCGTTTGAGATAGAAAACATAACTAAGCAAAAGATGATACGCGATGTAATGTCTGACGATCCCAATGCTAAGGTGCTTAAAAAAGAAGCCGATCGTAAGGCGCAAGAGATTGCAGAAGAAAAATTTAAGCGCCTTGATAGGCTGGTCTATGCTCAAGACTTAGAACCGTTTTTTGAATTTGAGCGCGCCGCTAAGTCGCTAGCAGATGTGGTGTTGGTCGATCCGCTGCCAGAACCAATTGAATGTAATGCGTATAATATTGATACGTGTAATCCTGAATTTGTCTTTGAGTTGGAGTTTGTGCCGCCAGAATACCAAAAGCCAGTTATGGCTGTGCGTTCACTACAACTGTTGCAAGACAATATTGTGCACGGCAAGAAAAATGCATTCGATGCGTATAGAGCGGCTTTGCAAGACACATATGTGGCGCTTAGCAAACTTAGAACAGAACATTGGCAATATAAAAAAAACCTAGATGCAATCGCTCTGTTCACACTTATTGGTGGTAATCCAGAACTTGGCCAGCAAGTACTCTCTCAAACAAGCCTTTCTGAAAATCATTCCCTATATTTAGAGGGCGCTTTGGCTTATTCGATGCGAGATTTTGATGTGGCTTATGATAAATTTGCACGTATTAATTTTAAAAATGTGCCGCCTTCTACTGCCGCACAATTTGCTGTTGTAAAGTCTATGTTGGCTGCGCGGTTTAATGTTGATAAGGCACGCTCTTTTTTAAACCATGCACGGCGTCTGGCACCTGGTACTTTGTCAGAAGAAGCAGCGCTTAGGCGCTTGGTGAGAATGGCTTCTGATGATGGAAACCTTGAATCATTTATGCGTGCCTCAAAAGTTTATGTGACCCAGTTTAGTGACTCATTCTATTTTACAGATTTTATAAAGAACTATGCCTATTCGCTTGTGCGTATGCCGCGCGAAAATGAATCTAAAATGCTGGGTAGTCTCAAAGACATTACTTCACGATTAGAAGAAAATGAGCAATTGGCGATCATGAGTTATGTCGCGCGAACATCTGTTAGTCATGGATTGTTTGAGCTTGTTGGGTGGGCTAGCGAAAATGGCAAAGCTTTGGCTAAAAAAAATGGCAAATTGTATGTTCAAATGTCTTTATACCATTTGGCCTCAACAATTTTTGATCACACCAAACGAGATACACTTGACCAAGACCTAGAGGCTATAAACCCAAGAGTTCTAAATTTAGAAGATAAGAATTTACTCTCATTGGTCACTGCCTTGTATGAGCGACTGTATAATGAATCTATGAGTGAAGAAGATATTCTTCTAGCTTTCGATCAGCAGCAAGCTTTTCCTGGCGATAATATTGCGAAGCAAGTTATGGATGAGGGGAATAATTTTGCAGATAAAAATAGAGTGGTTTTGAAGGCAGAAGCTTTGATTGAAAAAAGTAATGAAATTTTAAAAGGGCAAAACCAATGATGCCGTTTCCTTTAAACACTCTGCATAAGCCAATAAGTGCAAATGTAGAAGTTGGGCAAAAGCTGGGTCAAAAAGAGGAGCAGAGAAATGCTTCGGAAAATTCATTTGATGCTGTTTTAAAAGCTGATGAGCGGGCCAAGCAAGATGGGGCATTGGTTGTTGCAAACAAAGATGTCTTAGCTGACACAGAGCAGCAAGAACTTACTAGCGACCAACTTGATGTGATTGATAATGCAGATCTAGACACTGGCAAGGTTGTTAGTGCTGATAGCGCTGCCCCAGCACCAATTAAGAATGCTGCCTCACCAGACACTAGAAATATGCCGAATACAGATGCCTTGGAAGTCATTGAGAGCGCTGGTATGGCTGAAAGCGCGGAACTTGCTGGCGCAGCCATTAACAGCGCTCAACCAGCCTTTGTGGGCGGTGGGGTGCATGGCAATCCATCATTGCAAACAAATGCAACCATTGCTGGTGTGCAGAATAAGAATGCTGCAAATGTTGCCTTGAATCAAACTGCTTCTGTATTAGGCGCGATTGCAAGCAATAACACTGGAGTGAGTAATACTGAGAAAGCTAATGTTCGGGTAGGCAGTGATGTTGTCAAAGAAGGGCTGCAAAATACAGTTGCTCCAATTGGCAATAACAATAAAGCAACGCGTATAGATAATATGCCTTTATCACTGAACAATAAGGTGAGTGCAAATCTAAACACTACTGCTAACACCAATTCGCTTATCTCTAATCAAAGTGTGAAAGTAGCTACAAATATTGAAGCACCACAAGTTGCAGGGCGATTGATGGATACTAATTCAGAAGCATTTGCATCAACAGCAGCTTCAAAAGCTGGCATTAAGGTTGAAGTGAAGGTTGAGAATACGCCAGTTCAGTTTGGCCTTGAGAGCCGTGTTGAAAATTTAGGTAAAGCACTACAAGAGTTGGCAAGAGGCGGCTCTTCACAATCGACAGATCAATTGCAATCACAAAGTGCAACCAGCGCAACGAGCCGAGCTATGCTAACCCCGCAGACCAATAACGTGGTTGGCCTCAAGACAATTGAAGTTCAACTATTGCCAAAATCTTTGGGCGTTATTCAGGTCACTATTGAACAATTAGATGGTAAGTTGTCTTTGCAAATAGAGGCTCAAACAGCCAAGGGTGAGGCTGCCTTAAAACAAGAAAGTATGAAGATTGTTGAGAGCATTAGAGCGGCTGGTATGCTGGTTGAAGAGGTGAATGTTAAGAGAAATCCTGATCTGAATTTACAGTCAAATGGACGTTCGGATGTTGGTTCTGAGCCGGAGCAGAAGTTTGATTTTTCTAAAAACGAAAACACACAAGGCTCTATGAGCGAACAAAAAGAGCAAAACGCCACACAAAATATAAATGAAATAGAGACAAAAAATACGGAATCTATTTTAGCAGAAGGCAATTTGAGAAGCGGAATCTACCTTTAGGTAAGCTATTTTTTGCGCTTCATTTTTTCAAAATCGCAGCAAATCAAATCACTTTGCAAAATATTGAATTTTTATATTTCAATATTTTTCGACGCAAATTTTCAGTTATCAACCGTTAAAATTCTAAAATTTCGCGTTTTTTTGCCAAAATAGATTATTTCTTACCCTTAGTAATAGATGAAATATAATCCCTTATTTTTCAACTATTGGTCAAAAATTAGGATTCGCTTAACGATTCTTAGGCAGGCGGAAAAACTGATTCGGGGGAAGACAATGATTGTATTTGTCGAAGACAGGGCGTTAGTAGTAGAGAGTTATAAAAGTAAATTTGAAAAAGCAGGCGAGACGCTATTAAGGCTAAACGCGAGAGATTTATCTGAGTGGCTACGTACGGGTAGTAAAGCAGATTTAGCTTCAATCGAAGCTGTTCTTATTGGCGAGTGTGATGAGCAAGCTCAATTTGTTTCTAAACTTAGAGCTAAGTTAAATGCTCCTATTGTTGCCATGTTGGATAATCGCTGCTTAGAGCAACTCACCCAACTTTATAAATTTGGCGTAGATGATGTGGTGGCAAAGCCAGTACACTTTGAAGAGCTAATGTTTAGAATTGCTGCGATCAAAAAACGTATTGTGACGCATGTGAGCACTGAAACAGAAACAGCTATTACAGTATTTTTTGATGGGCGTGATCCAGAATATCGCGGGGCTTCTTTGGATTTGCCAAGAAGAGAGCGCAGAATTTTAGAATATCTTGCGAGCATAAATGGTCGACGCGCAACTAAGGCGCAAATATTTGGTGCGATTTATGGCGTGTTTGATGATTTGATTGAAGAGAGCGTGATTGAAAGTCACATCAGTAAATTGCGCAAGAAGCTTCGCTCAAAAATTGGATGCGATCCAATCGATTCAAAGCGCTATCTTGGATATCGGTTTAATCCTGAAATGGTGCAAGTTGAAAACAAAATGCAAAATGCACTTGTAGCTTAATTTAATTACTCAAAATTTGTTTGTGAAATCTGACTGGCTTTTGCCTTTTGGAAGAGGGGCCTCTTTGTCTTGATGAAAATGTTGAATTTAAAAGGGATTAATTTGTATCTATTTCGGTCGAATTCGAAAAACCAACAGGTTCGCGCAAGATTTGAAGCGGAGTCTCTTTGCAAGGGAATCATTTCCCGTGAAAGAAAGGGAACATTATGAGCCTATACGGAATGATGCGAACAAGCGTTTCTGGAATGAACGCACAAGCGGAGCGCCTATCTACGGTCGCCGATAATGTCGCGAATGCCAGTACGACTGGCTATAAGAGAAGCGCAATTGAATTCCAAACACATGTTTTAGATGCAACTTCGGGGCAGTATAATTCTGGTAGTGTGAACACAGCGGTACGCCAATTTGTGAGCGAGCAGGGCGCGTTGGTTTCGACAACTTCTAATACCGATCTTGCTATTAATGGTGATGGGTTTTTCATTGTTGAAGATACATCTTCAGATATGTTTTTAACCAGAGCTGGTGGTTTTTATATCGATAATGTGGGTAACCTTGTAAATTCTGCAGGTTCAAAATTGATGGGTTATGATCTGCAAGCAGCAGGTGCGCCACCAGTAGCAAATGGCTTTGGCGGTTTGGTGCCAATTTCTGTTGGTAGTCAAGAGTTGAGCGCAGTTGCCACTACTGAAGCTATTTTAGTTCCCAACCTTCCATCAAATGCAGCTGTTGTTGGCGCGGCTAATCTACCTTCCGCAAATGCTGCAACGGCAGACTATGCCGGTAAGACATCTATGCTGATGTATGATTCACTTGGTAATGAGCGTCTTGTTGATATTTATTTTGCAAAGACAGGTACCAATACATGGGAAGCGTCTGTTTATAGTAATGCAGATTCTACCGGTGGTGGATTTCCATATTCAAGTGCGGCACTGACCACTGAGGCATTGAGCTTTGATGCTTCTACAGGTTTCATAACAACAGGTGGCACGACAGATGCAACCTTTACTTTGCCTGGCGGCGCTTCTGTTTTGCTAGACATGAGCGGCATTTCGCAATTGGGTACTGGTTACACAGTTACGACTGCTGCAACCAATGGCTCAAAGCCAGCAACAATTGAAAGAATTGAAGTTGGTAGTGACGGTGTGGTTGCTGGTGTGTTTGATAACGGCTTTTCAGTAGGTCTGTATCAATTGGCGCTGGCGAATGTTCCAAGTGCAGACAATTTGCGCGCGGAGCCTGGCAATAATTACTCGGTTACGCTGACCTCAGGCGATGTGATTGTGGGTGTGGCTGAGAGCGAAACCTTTGGCAAAATTGTGGCTGGCGCGTTGGAAGAATCTAACGTTGATATGGCGACTGAGCTGACAATCATGATTGAATCTCAGCGTAGTTATACGGCTAATTCAAAAGTATTCCAAACAGGCTCCGACTTGATGGATGTACTGATTAACTTGAAACGGTAAACCCTAGATGACCTTATCTACAGCATTAAGATCAGCTTCGAGTTCGTTACTCTCTACCTCTCAGCAGGCAGCGGTAACGTCTCGAAACATCGCTGGGATAGGGGACGCAAACTATATACGCCGCGAGGTGCAAGTTGTTACGGGTCTTCATGGCTCTACAAGAGTTGAAGTACAAAGAAATGTTGATCAGGCACTTTATGATTCTTCTATTTTAGCCAATTCTAGATACGCAAAAAGCAATGCCATTAGTGGCACATTAGATAGACTTGCTATTTATCAAGAGTTAAATAACTTTTCACAATCACCATCCAATTTATTGAGCAGTTTAAAGGCGGCAACTGAGTTTGCGGCGGCAACGCCTGCAGATGCATCTGGCTTAAACTCATTGGTTGAAAACGCACGTGATTTTGCAAATTCATTAAACGCGTCTTACACGCAGGTTCTAGAATCTAAAGCGCAAATCGACAGCGATATTAACGCCAGCGTTCAAACCATAAACACAAAACTAGCACAGCTTGAAGATTTGAATGACCAAATTGTAGATGGCACGCGCTTGGGTGATGATGTGTTTGACCAAATGGATGCGCGCGATAAAATTATCAATGATTTGTCTGACGAGATTGGCGTGAATGTTATTTATCGCGAAGATAATGACGCGATGCTAACGCTAAACAATGGCGTGATCTTATTTGATAGACAAGCGCGCCAAGTAGAGTTTCAGCCTATGCCAGCCTATGGCGCCTCGACGCAAGGCAATCATTTAACTGTAGACGGCGTTGCGGTTACTGGTGTTGATTCAAGGATGCCAATTTATACTGGCGCGATTGCTGGCCATATTGAGGTTAGAGACACGCACCTTAATAGACAGCAAGTACAGCTAGATGAAATTGCAAGAGGTTTAATTGAGGCTTATGCAGAGCAAGACCAAGTGGGTGGTGGTAAGCCAGCGCTTGCAGGTTTGTTCACATGGGATGGAGGTCCCGGTGTTCCTAACTCTGGCATTTTGTCTCCAGGTATTGCTGGTTCACTTAAAGTGAATGAGCTGGTTGATCCAACCAATGGGGGCAATGTTACATTGCTGCGCGATGGCGCCATTAATGGTGATAATGACTATTTAAGCAACACTGCAGGCGGTGTGTCATTTGCTGATAGGCTTTATGAACTTTCTGCAGGTTTTGATTCAGCCAGAACATTTGATGCGATTAGCGGTTTGGGTTCTGGTATTAGCTTACAAGAATATGCAGACCAATCTTTGGATCAATTTAACGCATCTCGCCAATCAGCTAGAGATAACACTTCTTATTTAAGTGATTTGGCGACTGGCTTTAAAGAATCTTTGCAAAATGAGAATGGTCCTAATTTGGATTATGAGATGTCTCGTTTGTTAGAAATTGAACGTGCTTATCAGGCAACTGCAAAAATAATCTCTGCGGTTGATGGCATGCTCGAAGACTTGATGCAGGTGGTTTAGTATGGCCTTATCCAATATCAGCACCTATGCCTTAAATTCTTCATTGCGCAGTATCACAATTGATAGACAGCAAAAAATAAATGTTGCCTCACAAGAAGTTGCGACGGGTAGACTTGCAGATATTGGTTATTCGCTTGGCGGTAATACGCATTATTCTTTGGCCATTGAAAATGAAATTAAAATGCTAGATCAAACGAAGGTTACAAATTCATTTGTGACTAGCCGTTTGGAATCCATGCAGCTTAGTCTTTCAAATCTTGTGACTTTTAGTAATGATCTTGTTGGTCAATTGGCGGCTGAAGTGACGGGCACTTTGGATCGAGATTTGCTTGAATCATTTGGCCGTAATGCTTTTGAGAGTGCGTCTTCTGCGCTTAATTTGAACGTTCGCGGTGAGTATGTGTTTTCGGGTGTAAACTCGGACACTATTGCCTTGGTCGATTATGAAGGCACGAGCGGGGCACCTGCTAAAACTGCAGTGCAAAATGCTTTCAGCACACATTTTGGTTTTGCGCCGAGTGATCCAGCTGCTGCTAATCTCACGCCCTCAGACATTGAAGGGTTTGTAGATGGCCCATTTGCCACTTTGTTTGATGATGCGAACTGGCAGACACTGTGGAGCGGCGCGAGCGATAGAGGTGTGCGCAGTAAAATCTCTTTAAGAGAATTGGTTGAAACACCAACAACAGCGCAAGCGCAATCGTTTAGAAATATAGTGGCTTCATCTGTTTTGATGCTTGAATTTGCCAATGGCAATTTTAGCGGTGATGCGGTTAATCAACTTTCAGAATCTGGTTTAAATTTGGCAGCCTCTGGCGTGAGTGGCTTGGCACTAGAGCAGGGCAAGATTGGTGTTGTTGAAGAGCGCGTTTCAAATGCCAGCGACAGTATGGATTTTCAAAGCGAAGTTTTAAACAACCAACAAATCGATTTGACGGGTGTTGATCCTTATGAGGCGGCAACACGTTTGCAGTCTTTGGCGATTGGCCTTGAGGCTTCTTATGCGGCAACTGCCAGAATTCAGAACCTATCAATAATGAATTATATTTAGAGTTTACTTAGTGTTGCGAGCTGTGGCTCCGGGGGAATAAAATGTTTAATTATGCATATTCAGAGACTTCAGAAGGCGATCAAGGCGAAGCTAGAAGTCAAGAATATCAGGCGTTGGTTCATACGATCGTTATGATGGAAGGCGCAGATGCATCGCCCCAAGATGGTGTTAAGCGCATTCAGGCAATTTATGATAGCGCACAAGTGTGGACAGCACTGCTGCAAGACCTTGCATCGCAAGACAACCATTACACCAACGAATTAAAAGCCGGTATTATTTCTATTGGCATCTACATTCTCAAACATTTACAGCGCATGCGTGACGATAAAACGCTCACATTTGCAACTGTTATTGAGCTTACCAACACCATAAAAGAAGGACTAAAATAGTGGGTAATATGCAAATATATTTGCGCGCAAAAGATAAGGTTTTTATCAATGGCGCTGTTATTAAAGCCGACAGAAAAGTGTCACTTGAATTGCTCAATGACGCAACGTTTTTGTTGGAAAACCATGTCCTTCAAAAAGAAGATGCGACAACGCCATTTAGGCAGTTATACTTCATTGTTCAGATGATGTTAATGGATCCATCTTCTGTGGAGCAGACCAAAGTTGTTTTTAAAGACATGGTGGCTGGTCTGTTAGCAAACCTTTCAAGCAGAGCATTGATTGAAGGCGTGAAGGAAGTGGATGTTGCGGTGTCTTCTGGCAAACCATTTCCTGCACTAAAACTCATTCGTGAACTTTATCCAATTGAAGAAAAAGTTTTGAACCCACAATCTGCGGGGGTTTTGAAAGAGGTTGCAGCGCAACAAGCTGCTGGTGCAATGGCTAAGGAGAAAGTGTGATGGTTGATGCTATTAGCTCACTCACAGGTTCGAATGCTAGCTTGGCAACTGCCTCTAAGAACAACACGGTAAACTATGATGCATTTTTGCAATTGTTAATTACGCAAATCAAAAACCAAGACCCTACAGAGCCGCAAGATTCTGGTGAGTTTTTGGCGCAAATTGCATCGTTTTCTAGCGTTGAGCAGCAAATTCAAACCAATGAAGCGCTTGAGACAATGCTAACGCAAAACCTGTTGAATACTGCGACAGATCTTATCGATAAAGAGGTTTATACCTTTGATGGTCAGTCTGGCGGTAAAGTGGTTGCGGTTTCAAATACTCAATATGGCATGGTTGCTGAAATTGAAAATGGCCAACGCATTTTGATTGATAGCACGGTTACAATTCGCTCTGGCACTGAACAAACCGACGGGCAGGCGGCATCAGATGAATGAAGCTGAAGCATTAGAGATTGTGCAATTTGCATTTCAAACCTTGCTTAAGGTTTCTGCGCCCATGGTTATAACAGCCATGTTTGTGGGTACTGCAATTGCTTTGATCCAAGCTTTGACTCAAATTCAAGAGATCACACTTACCTTTATTCCAAAAATTGTAATGGTCTTGGTCGTCTCTTCTTTGGCCTCGCCATATATTGCTTCACAGCTAAATGTTTTAGCTACGTTATCTTATTCAAAAATATCAACGGGTATAGAACGTTAACGCTTGAACACATTATGCATGACGAAAATGATTTTCTAAGAAATGTAAATAAATGAGCAAACCAGACACAACAGCCTTTTCAGAACCTTCATCTAGCAACAATGATGTTATTTTTGCTGCTGGTATTTTGGTCATTTTGTCGGTCTTATTTTTGCCAATGCCTACATGGCTGGTAGATTTTGGATTGGCCTTTTCAATAGCATTCTCTGTGCTTATTTTGATGGTTGCCTTATGGATTAAAAAGCCATTAGATTTTTCTTCTTTTCC
>JBGCEA010000106.1:0-2545 GCA_045105915.1 Nitratireductor sp. | reverse complement strand
TAACTTTCAGGTGGAAACTGGCCTAGAGGCAATCGTTTCTGGTGGCTGGCTTGGACAAGGGCCGGGCGAGGGATCTGTTAAAAAATATTTGCCAGACAGCCATACCGATTTTACATTTTCAGTAGCGGCAGAAGAGTTTGGCATTATAGCGTGCTTGCTCTTAGTATTGTTATATGTGTGCATTGTATGGCGTGGAATTTTTACGGCCCTAAAAGAGCGTGACGCATATATAAGATTATCAATTTGCGGATTGCTTATTTTATTTGCGGTCCAGTCGATGATTAATATGGCGGTGAACTTGCAGCTAATGCCTGCAAAAGGCATGACCTTACCTTTCATTTCTTATGGTGGTTCGTCATTGCTTGCGATGTCTATTGTGATGGGGTTTGTTTTGGCGCTGACCAGAAGGCGAATTGATAGTTTGCGCAATGACCCTGTTGGTTTAACCCTTCGTCCCTATAATCGTGTGCAATAGCAGATAAGTTCAAGAGGGTGATACAACTTTGAAGAACACACAAATAAAGACACAAGATAAAGGCTGCGTATTGCTTGCAGCTGGTGGCACTGGTGGGCATTTGTTTCCTGCTGAAAGTTTAGCGCATGCTCTAATTGAGCGTGGCTATAGCGTGGAACTTGCAACAGATGCACGCGCACGAAAATTTGCAGATGATTTTCCAGCAAAAAATATTCATGTCATTCAATCGGCAACAGTCTCTGGCAAAAACCCAATTGCACTTTTTACTACTGGCTTGGCGCTGGCTAAAGGGTACTTGCAATCAAGGCGCATAATCAAGGCGGCAAATCCAAAGGCTGTTATTGGTTTTGGTGGATATCCTACATTACCGCCGCTTATATGTGCCAATAGAATGGGCATTCCAACTTTGTTGCACGAACAAAATGCAGTTTTGGGTAGAGCCAATAAAATGCTCGCAAAAAAAGCGGGAGGCGTTGCAGTAGGGTTTAACCAAGTCGCCAAAGTGCCAAATGCGAGTGTGGTTGAAACAGGCAATCCAATTCGTCCTATGGTGGAAGCTGTTTTGGATGCAAAATATAAAACTCGCAAAAAAACAGATACACTTCGTTTGGTGGTGTTTGGCGGATCGCAAGGTGCGCGCATCTTTAGTGAAATATTGCCAGCAGCGCTTGAATTACTTTCAAAGAATGAACGCGCAACACTTTCTATCTTGCAACAAGCAAGACCAGAAGATGAGGCGGCATTAAAGGCTGAATATAAAGCGCTTGGCGTTAAGGCAGAAATAGCCTCGTTTTTTAAAAACATGCCGCAAGAGATTTCAGATGCGCATTTTGTGATTGCACGAGCTGGCGCGTCTTCAATTACTGAGCTTGCAGTTTTGGGGCGTCCTTCTTTGTTGGTGCCCTTACCTGGTTCGCTTGATGGAGATCAAGAAAACAATGCAATTGCCATGAAAGAAGCAGGTGGTGCTTTTGTTGTGCGCCAGTCAGATTTGAGTGCTCAAAGACTGGCTGATATTTTGTCAAATGCGATTGAAAAACCAAAAGAACTTGAAGCAATGGGCAAGGCTGCCAAAAAAACTGGCATTGTAAATGCCGCAGATAAACTTGCTGATTGTGTAGAATGTGTTATTGGCGGCGGCGATATTGCTAAGCTCTAGCGGTTGCTAGCGAATAGCGAAATAGATAAGGAAAATGATTCATGAAAATGCCTGAAGATATTGGTCTGGTTCACTTTGTTGGAATAGGCGGCATTGGTATGAGCGGAATTGCAGAGGTTTTGCACAATCTTGGCTATAGGGTTCAAGGTTCTGATCAAAATGACAGTGCTAATGTTCAGCGTTTGCGAGATAAGGGCATTGAAGTGCATATTGGCCATCGCGGTGAAAACTTGGGCGATAGCAGTGTTGTTGTAGCCTCTAGCGCTATTCAACAAGATAACCCAGAACGTATTGCAGCGCGTGAGCGACGCATTCCTATGGTTAGACGCGCAGAAATGCTTGCAGAATTGATGCGCTTTAAAAACGCTATAGCGATTGGTGGTACGCACGGTAAAACCACAACAACTTCAATGGTTGGCACATTGTTAGAGGCGGGTGGTTTAGACCCAACAGTAATTAATGGTGGTATCATCAATAATTTGGGCACCAATGCACGCATGGGCCAAGGTGACTGGATGGTGGTTGAGGCAGATGAAAGTGATGGTACTTTCTTAAAGCTGCCAGCAGATGTTGCCGTTGTGACAAATGTGGATCCTGAACATTTAGACCATTATGGCGATTATGATGCTGTGAAAGCGGCCTTTACGCAATTTGTAGAAAATGTGCCTTTTTATGGCTTTGGCGTTATGTGTATTGATCATCCTGAAGTGCAGGCCTTGATATCAAAAATCACAGATAGACGTGTGGTGAGTTATGGCGAGAGCAAGCAGGCTGATATTCGCTTTTCAGATGTTGAAATTTCTGGTGCGCAAAGCAAATTTAACGTGCACATTCGAGATCGTAAAACGGGGGAAGCTTCTAGCATTGAAGGCTTGATGCTTCCAATGGCTGGTGTTCACAATGTTTCAAAT
>JBGCEA010000105.1:0-2722 GCA_045105915.1 Nitratireductor sp. | reverse complement strand
GTGAAGATGAGCCTCGTAAAACGCGTATCGTGTTTATTGGTAGAAATTTAGATCGCGAAAAGTTGGAACGCACTTTTGCAGCTTGTGCTGCTTAAGAATTAGGGGAAGTTTATGCCAAGCGTTATTCCACTGGTAACCGATTCTGATAATATTGGCCATGTAGAGTGGGCAGGCTTTTTGGGCAATAATGCTGTGTTTGCAAGTGTAGAAGGCGCGGTGCATTTGTTGGCTGATAGGCAACAAGTGATTAATATGCACGATGGTCTTTTGGCAGCATGTTTAGCGCAAGACGGCTCAGCACTTATTACCGCTGGTGAAGACGGCAAAGTTGAAAAACTAAGCAAAGATGGCAATACGAGCCTAGTTTATGATGCCAATGGTAAGTGGATTGATAGATTGGCCAGCGGGCCCAATGGCGCGGTTGCTTGTAGCTGGGGCAAAAATGGCGCAGTTATTCTTGAGCAATCAGGCGTGCCAAGTGAGGTTAAACCATTTGAGTGTGAGCGCTCGATAGAGGGCATTGCTTTTCAACCCAAGGGCATGCGTATAGCGCTGGCACGCTTTAATGGTGTGGACCTAAAATGGGTGAACACCAACAACCCATCTCAGTTTTTAAAATGGGATGGTGCGCACACAGGTGTGGTTTATTCGCCAGATGGAAAATATGTTGTTAGCACTATGCAAGAAAACGCTTTGCATGGTTGGCGCCTTAGTGATGACAAACATATGCGTATGACTGGGTATCCTGCCAAAATTAAGTCTATTTCTTGGAGTAACAAAGGCAAATGGCTCGCCTCTTCTGGTGCGCCTGCAGCTATTGTTTGGCCTTTTGCAGGCAAAGATGGCCCAATGGGTAAGGCTCCAAAAGAGCTTGGCTCAATGGGACAAATTATGGTGACACATGTAGCTTGTCACCCAAGCGAAGATGTGGTTGCTATTGGCTATGCAAATGGTCAAATTTTGGTTGTAAGAATAGATGACGGTAAGGAAGCTGTTTTACGACGTGAAGGTAAAGGTGCTATTTCTACTTTGGGCTGGGATGCAACTGGCCATAGAATAGCATTTGGCAGTGAAAGCGGTGAAGCGGGCATTGTTGATATTAGTGCTTAAATTTTTTAATTGAAAAAGGTGTGCGGTGAAAAATTTAATTAGAAAAAAACAGCTCTTTAGCGGCTTTGCCCTTTTAGGAGCCTTAACGCTCCCAAGCACAACGGCATTTGCGCACCCACATGTTTTTATTGAAGCTAATTTAGAACTGCACCGCGATGATGATGGTAATGCTAAAGAGCTGCGCCATGTGTGGAAGTTTGATGAAATCTTTTCTTCTTCTATTGTTTTAGATTTTGATAAAAATGGTGATGATGCACTAAGCGTTGAAGAGTTGGATGAGGTTGCCTCTACCATTAAAACCAATTTGAAAGACTTTGAGTATTTTACTTTTGCAAAGTTAAATGATGCAGAAGTGAAACTCGAATTGCCAAAGCACTTTTTTGCTGACTATCAAGATGGGCAGTTGATCTTGATTGCCGCCATGGATTTTAAAAAGCCGCATGTCATTAAAGGTCAAAAATTTAGCGTGGCGGTGAGCGATCCAAGCTACTATGTGGCGGTTGAATTTATGGATGAAAAGTCGATAGAGATTTCTGGTGGCAAAAATGCTGGTGCTTGCACAAGCGAAATTGAACGCCCTGACTTTGATGCTTTGTATGAGCAAAGCCCAGAAGTGTTT
The DNA here is from genome assembly GCA_045105915.1 of Nitratireductor sp. Lineage (GTDB taxonomy): Bacteria > Pseudomonadota > Alphaproteobacteria > Rhizobiales > Rhizobiaceae > Salaquimonas. Next base: position 993 of record JBGCEA010000105.1, on the reverse strand, counting down.
TTAAAAGACTTTGAAGGGTCTGAAGACCCTGATGTGTTTAATTCAGATGATTATTTAACGTGGATGCATTTTAGCTGTGCTTAGAATTCGTAATACTACTTTTAGATTTGAAATTTTAATTTTTGCTATCGCTGTTATGTTTGTGTTGCTTGCCTCCAGCACTGTATATGCGCAAAACCCTTTGGGCATTGGTTCGCCAGAACAAGTGATTAGACCACAAGGGCCATTTGCTTCGGTTTTACTGTGGATACAGCAAAGCCAAAAAGAATTTTACAAGGCCATGACGATGGCTTTGAAAGAAATAAAAAATGGTGAGACAGGTGCGCTCCTTTTAATTGGATTAAGTTTTTCTTACGGCCTTTTGCATGCGGCTGGGCCAGGGCATGGCAAGGCAGTTATCTCTTCTTATGTGTTAGCAAATGAGGTGGTTTTAAAGCGCGGCATTGTGCTTTCATTTGTATCGTCGTTTTTGCAAGGCCTCAGTGCTATTATCGTTATTAGCGCTTTGTTGTTTTTTCTAAGAGGTGCAGGGTTCAAATCTGCTGATCTAACTAGAAACCTAGAAATAGCCAGTTATCTTGGCATCACACTGCTTGGCTTTTGGATGTTATATTCAAAAATATTCAAGGCTAAGCGCGCGCATACACATAATCATGACCATGGGCACTCTCATTCGCACGAAGCTGCTCTTAATCATTCACATGAGCACAAGCACGAACACACACACGACAATGCGTATGACCACGCGCATCAAGGATCAGCAGAAGTGTGTTCGAGTTGCGGGCATTCTCATGCGCCAGATCCAAATAAATTAATGGGCGATGGTAATAAAAAATTTGGTTGGAGCGATGCCTATAGTGCCGTATTGGCAGTTGGCCTTCGTCCATGTTCGGGCGCATTAATTGTGCTTACCTTTGCATTTTTAAATGGTCTTTATGTTGCTGGCATTGCCTCAGTTCTTGCAATGTCTTTTGGCACAGGCTTAATGGTTGC
>JBGCEA010000104.1:0-4701 GCA_045105915.1 Nitratireductor sp. | reverse complement strand
CTATGGACAACACAATGGAAGCCTCTGTTGTTAAAGCTATGCGCTCGCATCTTGGAGATGCAACGCTGATTATTTCAACACACAGAGCAAATGTTTTGTCTTTGGTTGATCGTATTATTTGGATGGATCAGGGAAAAATTGTAGCAGATGGCCCAGCAAGAGAAGTAATGGCCAGTCTTAAAAAGACTGCTTAGTTTTACCTTAAGATTTATATTGTATTTTAAGAATAACATTTAACAAGAATGCGCTGAATAAGCTCATTTGCTCTAATATTGATAAGAAGTTTGGATTAAGTTTTGGGACGTCGTTCTGCAGAAGCTGAAGAAAATCACTGGCCTGGATTCGTAGATGCGCTTTCTACCATTGTTATGGTGGTTACGTTCTTGCTGATTATTTTGGCTGTGGCGATTTTTGTGATCGCCCAAAATGTTGCCAAGAGTAATATTGAAAGCCAAGCCTCGAAAAGCCTTCAAGGTGGCGGCGATAAGAGCAGCATTCAAAATATGGAAGCGTCTGTAAAAGCAGAAGGGCCTGAAAAGGCCGAAACCGTTGTGACAGCTGCTGCTGCACCAAAGGTTTCTGAAGATGAATCAGACTTTAAGCCTGAACTTGCAGAAGAGACGACAGCAGAAGAGCCAATTGAAGCTGAAACTGAATTGGCATTGCTGAGCCGTAAGACAGAAATTAAAGAAGAACGTATTGTTATTGCGCCTGCTGAAAGAGAAGAGATTAGACAAAAATCTAAAGTGATCACTTCATCTTCGGTTTTAACCTTGGAGTTTGACGATAAGAGCACCAAAATTGATGAAGGTTCTTCAGATCGTATCAAATCATTTCTTAATGAAGATGCAAACTCTAACAAGGATGCAAGGCTAACAATTTGGTCATTTGCAAACTCAAAGCAGGGTTCTGTTTCTGAGGCAAAGCGTATTGCATATTATCGCGCTTTATCTGCACGTAACGAGTTTTTGGGTAATGGTTATAAAGCCGAGAATATAGCGGTTGAAGTAAGATTTGCTCCAAAAGATGATGAAAAAAACACTGTGCGCGTGGTTCTGCAACCTTAGTAATTTTATATTGCTACTATCGATTTATTTAATCGAATTTTAAATTTTTACTTGTAATTTTAGCAATATAATTAAATCAAGGCCCAGTTTTATGACAAAGAAAATTCGTAACCAAATCATTAGTATGTCAGTTGTTTTAGGGCTGCTTCTTATTCTTGGTGCATGGCAATTTGATTTTGTGATAACTGCGATTTATGCGAACGTATTTTTGAATGCAACAATTTTTGGAACGTTCTTTTTTGGCGTTTGTGTTGCATATGTAAATGTATTTAGTTTGAAAAACGAAGTTGTAGCTTTTAACGCACTTCGTGAAGACCACGAAGACGCGACTAGCCACGCTATACAAGATGCTTCAGACCCTTATTGGCGTTATTACCGCTGTGATGAAGAAGCGGTTATTTTTTCAAGGCCTCAAATTATTGAACAACCATACCAAATTATTTCAGAAGAAATAGCGCGCACTGGTACATTGTCTTTGAATACCGGTGTTATGCAAAACCTTATGGATAGTGTTGCTGATAGAATTGATGAGAAGAAATCTCTTGTTCAATATGTTACCGGAATTTTGGTTTTTCTTGGTCTAATTGGTACATTTGTTGGCCTAATGGTAACGCTGGGTTCTGTTGGTGATATTATTGGCGGCTTGGATTTGAGCGGCGGCGGCGGAGCTGAAGCTATTCAGGGTCTAATGAATGACTTGCAAATTCCATTGCAAGGTATGGCCACTGGTTTCTCGTCTTCTTTGTTTGGCTTGATTACTTCTTTGTCTCTTGGTCTTATGGCTCGTTTTGCCAACAGAAGTTCAAATATTTTTAGAATGCATTTTGAAACTTGGCTTGCTAGCCTTGCGGTGGTGGATGCTGATAGTGAGCAAGGTGGTGGCAGCGGTGCATTGCAAGAGCGCGAAATATCTTTGATGCTGCGTGTTGCACGTTTGTCTTTAGTGTCTAACACAAAGCTAGCAAGTTCTGTTGAAGCTTTATCTCAGTCTACTGAAAAGGTTTTTGAAGCCCAAATTGAAAGTGACAAAACAAGTCAGACAATTGCCGAGGCAGTGAAAAGCTTAGCAGAAACACAATTCAATTCTCATACAGCTATAACCGATATGGCGAGTATTTTAGAAACGCGTGAAGAGCTTGCAGGCATGATTGAAAGCTTGCGTGTGGATACAGAAAAACAAGCGCAAACTTATGTTCAGGTAAATGATGCCATTGATAAGGTTGTTGATCGCCAAGAAGAATTGCACGAATTTGCACACAAACAACAAGAGCAGTTTGTATTGCGTGATGAGTTGATTAAAATTGTTGACGGTGTTGATGAACGTCTTGTTGGTGAATTTTCAAACATGAACAATATTGTACATGGTGTTGAAAGCACGCTGAACCAACTTGATAATTCGCTTGATCGTGGAACTGCAGAATTCCAGGTGAAACAAGATGGTCTGGTTGAGCAATTTAGATTCATGCAAGATGAATTGTTACTAGCAGTTACAAAGAGCAAGGTTGCTATTGAAAAAGCAGATGCCGCGCGCGCTGCAAAAGAAGCTGATGATCTTGAAAAAGAGAAATCAGAGTTTTCTTTGAACGATTTGCAAAAATTATTACATGAAAACTTCGATCATGCTTCACAGTCAAATGCGAGCGATAAGGCACCTGATAGCGAAAACGCTCCAGCTGAAGAAACTACTAAAAAACGCAAAGGGTTTGGCTTTTTCCGTCGCAGTGCTTAAGCAGCGCTCAGGTAAATAAGCCATAAAATAGACTTATGGAAAATATTGCTTCTGAAACTCCAATAGATAACGCTGTAAAAGCTCCATCTGTTCCAAAAACAGGTTCTGATGTGTTTTCTATTTTAAGAAAACGCAATAAGAAAACAGACGGCACAGCAGCAGCAAGACGCCATATTCGCCATGAATGTAAGGCGATTGGTGTTCTGTCGATCATTAATAGATCAATCTCGCTTGAGGGCATTGTTTTAGAGATCGCTAGAGGCGGCATTAAGTTTAGACCCGCTAAGGTTCACTTGCTTGATAGAAAGGGAGACCAGGTCTCTGTTTCAATTGGCGGCTTACAATTAACCGGCAAAATTGTTGCTGTGCGCAATGATGGCTATGGAATAGCATTGTTTGATGAATTGGAAGATGATGTGCTTGATCCATTCTTGGAAGAGTATGCGGTTTAAAGCTTAGCGCTAAACCAGATATAGAATGCAAAAAGCAACGCTATTTATGTAGCGTTGCTTTTTTGTTGAGCTTAACTCAAATAAAAATTGGATGTTGTTTATAGACTTTTTAAGTTTTCAACTAACTTGCCGCGCAAGCGTAGGTCTCTGTAATTTGCCAGTGCAGTGTCATAACGATGATTGATAACATCTTGCTCTGCTTTAAACAAATCACGCTGAGCGTCTAACAATTCAAAAGGTGTTCTTGTTCCTGCTTTGAACTGTTGCTTGTACAAAGCCATTACCTTTTTTGCGGCTTTAAAGCTGCTGCCAAGGAAAGAAGACTTCTTCTTACTGCTTTGTAGTTCTTGATTATTGTTTTCAAGGTTTTCTGTAAGCTCACGATGCAGTTTCAAATGTCTTGCATCTGCTTCTAATATACGCGCTTCAATTTGCTGTGCAGCGCCTAAGCGTGCTCCGCCATCATATAATCTAACGCGAACACCCAGCATGCCTCTTACATCACGGGCAACGCCAGTTTCTCCGCCTACATTGTCTTTGTAGTTGGCTTCTACTGTGCCGTAAATTTCTGGAAGTAACTTAGCTTTTTGTTGCTTAAGCTGCTTTTCAAGAGATAGTCTATCTGCTTCTAGAGAAAGCAGTTTAGGGTTTTTGCTCGCAACATTGCGCCATTGTTCCTTTATGCTTTTGCGCACTTTTGGAACTATTTTCTTTGGCTTTTTAACGTTGTACGGAGAAATGCCCGTGAGGCGCTTAAATGCTGTTATAGTGTCTTTTAAGGCGTCTTCGCTGTTTAGTTTTGCACTGTTAGCGCTATCGAGTCTTGTTTCAACACGTTTAACATCTGCAATTGTCGCGTTTCCGCCTTGCTCGCTTAACTTAACAAGCTTTGCCATCTCTTTGTGTGATTTGACATTTTTCTTAGCAATGTTTGTTAGGCTCACTTGTTTTAAGAAACCCATATAGGCTTCTGTAATTTCAAGAGCCACTTTTTCTGTAACGTCTTTACGTCTTAGTTTTGCTGATTCATACAGCGCATCGCGACGCGCGACTGAATTTTTTCTACCACCAAAATCTATCAAAGTTTGATTGAGAATAATGTTTGCTTCTCGGCGATCAACATTTAGCTGTGTCGTAGTTTTAGAATATGTGTTCTCACGCCCTCTTGTGAGTGTTAAATCAATTTGAGGGTGATAATTTGCGTTGGCAATGCCTATTGCAATTTCTGCATCGTCTTCTTGTGCGCGCGCAATTGCAATTTCTGGATTGCTCTCAATCGTTGCCTCAATCAAGCTCGCAAGCTCTGTATTGGTATTTTCAGGCACTTCGACCTTTTTTGGAGCTGGATCAATGTCAGCAATAATCACTGTCGGTTCTTGGTCGCTATCTTTTGAGTAGGCGGTTTTTGAATTGAGTGCATCTTGATTTTCTTCAAGTGACTTAGCCAAGGCTA
>JBGCEA010000103.1:0-12189 GCA_045105915.1 Nitratireductor sp. | reverse complement strand
AAACCAGTATAGGGATGCACTAATTCATCTACCGAACGTCTAAAGGCACGCGGATCACCAAGCATAGTGGTGATATCACGAAACATAATACCCTCTTTTGGATAGTCAGGAATATCGCGAATAGAGCTTCGCAAAGTTTGCTCAAGTGTTTTATCCATAATACATTCCTATTGCCTATTTGGCCTGCTTGGCCTTTGCGGCTCTTTTGGGTGTGCTTTACTCAAACAAAAAGGGTCTTGCAGTACAAGACCCTTCTCATAATATTCAATGTTTCAATTGGTTTTCACCAAGCTTTTTAATTAGCCTTTAGCCAATACTTTAGCTTGTTTAATCCAATCATCACGCTCAATGCGGCCTTTAAATGATAATTCATTATCTACCACCGCAACATCTGCTTTTGTCCATTTTGCAATTTGGCTAAAGTGCCAAAATCCAAGACCGTTCAATGTTTTTTCAAGCTTAGGGCCAACACCAGAAATCTTTTTAAGATCATCTGCTTTACCATTTGCTTTTTTCAAGCGAACTGGACCAGCTTTTTTAGCTGCCGCTTTAACGGGTGCCTTTTTAGCCGGTGCTTTTCTTGTTGGTGCTTTCTTAGCAGCAGGCTTAGAAACTGCAGCCGCAACAGGCGCAGCAACTTTAGCTGTTGCACTTTTAGGTGCCGCATTGCCATTTGTTTTAAGCGCGCCCCAAATTGACTTTTTAACAAAGTACAATAGAGCCGCAAAAATTGCCAAGAAGATAAGAACCTTAAAGCCCATAGACTTACGCTCTACCAAATGCGGCTCAGCTGCCCACATCATAAATGCAGAAATATCGCGTGCATATTGATCAACAGTTTCAGGCGTACCATCATCATATGAAACAACACCATCTGAAAGAGGCACAGCCATAGAAAGCGCTTCGCCACCTACAAAATAAGGATTGTAGTGCAAGCCCTCGCCTAGCTCTTTACCAGCAGGCGCATCTTCATAGCCTGTTAGAAGTGAGTAAATGTAGTCTGGACCATTTTCAGCATAAAGCGTGAACATGTCGAAAATAAACGTTGGGAAACCACGCTCTGGTGCACGTGCTTTAGCAAGCAACGAAAAATCTGGTGGTACAGCACCATTATTTACACTTGCCGCTTCTTGCTTAGAAGTAAACGGACTTGGGAAATAATCAGTTACCTTACCCGCGCGAACTTCATCATCAACGCCAGTTTCAAATTCATATTCAGCTGCAAAAGCCTTAACCTGCGCATCGCTATAGCCAAGTGCAGAAAGATCACGAAATGCAACCAAGTCCATTGAGTGACATACAGAGCATTGCTCTTTGTATAGTTTTAGGCCGCGCTGTAATTGTCCAACATCCCAGTGGCCAAATGGACCTGCAAAGCTCCACTCAACTTCTTTTGGTTTTTTAATCGGATAGTCAGCAGCAACCGCTGAAGTAGCACCAATAACTGCCGCTAAACCAAGTCCTGCAATCGTTGAAATAATCTGTTTCAATTTCATTTGTCTATGTCCCTTTTGGGGCCCCTTAATGGGGAAATTAATTAGCTTTAACATTCAGGCTTTAGGCCAATAGACCTAAAGCCGTTTTAGTACCCTTAATTACGCACCCTTTTTAGCAAGTACTGCATCTGCGATGCTTGCTGGGATTGCACTTGGTTTTTCTTTTGCGCTCAACAATGGCAAGATCACTAAGAAATGCGCAAAGTAGTAAGCTGTAAAGATTTGTGAAAGCAGTGTGTAAAAATCTGTCGCTGGGCGCGAACCCAAATAACCAAGAATGATACAAACAACCACAAAGATCCAGAAGAACTGTTTGAACAATGGACGATAGTTACCAGAGCGAACTGGTGAACGATCAAGCCATGGCAAGAAGAACAGCACTACAATTGAACCAAACATTGCAATCACGCCACCCAATTTTGAGTCAATCAAAACGATGTCAGTGAAAGGAATACCAATGTTAAATGTAACCGCTCTTAAAATTGCGTAGAAAGGCAAGAAATACCATTCAGGAACAATATGAGCAGGCGTTACTAGTGGATCTGCAGGAATATAGTTATCTGGGTGACCCATAAAGTCAGGCAGATAGAATACAAACCATGCAAACACGATGAAGAATAGAACCATCGCAAATGCATCTTTAATAGTTGCATAAGGCGTAAACGGCACTGTTTCTTTTCTAAAGTTCTTAACTTCAACACCCGTTGGGTTCGATTGGCCAGTAACGTGCAATGCCCAAACGTGAAGAATAACAACACCAGTAATCATAAATGGTAGCAAATAGTGAAGTGAGAAGAAGCGATTAAGCGTTGGATCACCCACTGCATAGCCACCAAGAAGCAATTCTTGAATGCTTGTACCAATTAAAGGAATAGCAGAGAAGAAGCCTGTGATAACTGTTGCACCCCAAAGGCTCATTTGGCCCCAAGGAAGCACATAGCCCATAAAGGCTGTTGCCATCATTAGAAGGAAGATAATGACACCCAAAATCCACAACACTTCGCGTGGTGCTTTATAAGAGCCATAATACATGCCGCGGAACATATGAATATAAACCGCAACAAAGAACATTGAAGCACCGTTAGCGTGCAAACGGCGGATCAACCAACCATAGTTTACATCACGCATAATGCTTTCAACAGAGTTGAATGCTTCTGCGCCAGAGGCAACATAGTGCATCGCCAAAACGATACCCGTAATAATTTGAACAATCAGCATAACAGCCAAGATACCACCAAAAGTGTACCAACTGTTTAGATTGCGAGGCACAGGGTAAGCAACAAAGCTGTCATATACCAAACGCGGTAAAGGCAAACGCGCATCAAGCCATTTGCCAATTCCAGAAGTAGGATTGTAAGTTCCGTGTTGTTCGTGAGCCATGATTACACCGCCTCAGCATTGTCTGTTCCAACAACCAATTTGTTTGCATCAGCAAAAACAAATGGTGGAACAGGTAAGTTAGTTGCCGCAGGACCACGTACAACGCGTCCAATTTTATCAAATGCAGAACCGTGACATGCACATTGCCAACCACGTGCCTGTGTATCAACCGTTTGTGGGATACAACCAAGGTGCGTACAGTTAGAGGCAACAACAGCCCATTCTTTAGTGCCATCTTGCAAGCCGCCTAGGCGTTCTGCAGGAGACTGAGGATCGATTAGATCTGCATCGCCAATATTTTCAACTTCGCTAAGCTCAGCGCCAGTAAGTCTTCTGATGAAATAAGGCTTAGAACGCCAAACCACCTGAATAGATTGACCAGGCTCAATAGAAGAAACATCAACTTCAATTGGAAGGCCAGCAGCTCTTGTTGCTGCGCTTGGGTTCATTTGGTCAACAAAAGGCCATGCAACAGCTGCAGCACCTACAGCGCCCATAGCGCCAGTTGCCAAATACAAAAAATCTCTGCGATCTTTATTTACGTCGTTTGCGCTCACGGTATCCCGTCCTTTGCAAATCTTGCGCCCTATTTAAAATAGAAACGCGAGGTGGAAATGGATTACCAAACTCTATTCAAGTGAAAACAAGACAGAATCTGGCTTTTATGTGGCCTGTTTATGCTCCAAAATCCAAACTGTCCAGTCGTTTGCGCAATGTTACGGCACTATGTCGCGGAAATTCACAGCGCAATTCGTAGTATATGTGAAAAATGACCCAAAAACGTGCATTTTTGCCTGTTGGCTTAAATTCAGGCGCTATATTTTGGGACTAATTGCAGATATCATTTGATCATTCAAAAACTCTCCTGCAAAAGCACATCAACGAATAAGCAAATATCTGCGGAAAATCCATTATGGCTGCTGAGCCCCCTATTTTATATTTAAAAGACATTCACCTAAATTTTGGTGGTGCACCTTTGCTAGAAGGCGCAGAAATCTCAATCAGCCGAAAAGATCGTATCTCTTTGGTTGGGCGTAACGGTTCGGGCAAATCTACCCTCTTAAAAATAGCAGCAGGCAAAATAGAAGCTGACAAAGGCGAACACTTTTTGCAGCCGGGCATTACAGTGCGTTATTTACCTCAAGAGCCAGACCTTAGCGGTTTTGCAAGCGTTTTAGACCATGTACAAGACGGACTAACCTCTGGCGATGATCCTTATCGCGCACAATATTTGTTGGGTGAATTAGGTTTAAGCGGCGAAGAAGATCCATCGCAGTTATCAGGTGGGGAAATAAGACGTGCAGCGCTTGCGCGCACCCTCGCCCCAGAACCTGACATTTTAATGTTAGACGAGCCAACCAACCACTTAGACTTACCAGCCATCGAATGGTTGGAGAGCGAATTAAAACAAAGTCGCTCAGCGCTTGTAATGATTTCTCACGATAGAAGGTTTTTAACCTCACTTTCAAACCAAACAGTTTGGATTGATAGAGGCAAGTCACGCACACTCAACCAAGGCTTTGAGACCTTCGAAGACTGGCGCGATAAAATTTTAGAAGAAGAAGAACTGGCTTCGCACAAATTAGATCGCAAAATTCACCGTGAAGAACATTGGATTGTGCATGGCGTTTCTGGCAGACGCAAAAGAAACATGCGCCGTGTTAAAGAATTAGCGGGTTTAAAATCTAAACGCGCGAATGAAGTGAAAGCCGAAGGCGGCGTCACCATCACCCATGCCGAAAGTGACAGCTCTGGAAAGCTGGTTGCAAAACTCGACAAAGTTACAAAAGCATTTGGCACTCGCAAAATCGTAAATGATTTTAGTACCATCATTATGCGATCAGACCGAATAGGCATTGTAGGTCCAAATGGCGCAGGTAAAACCACCCTATTAAACCTGATAACAGGCAAATTAAAACCAGATAGCGGCACCATAAAGCTGGGGCTAAACCTTGAACTACTAACAATAGATCAAAAACGCGAAATGCTAAAACCTGAATGGAGCCTAAAAGACGCGCTTACAGATGGCTCTGGCGAAATGGTAGCTATTGGCGATCAAACAAAGCATGTGATGTCTTATATGAAAGACTTCTTATTTACTGGCGATCAAGCACGCACCCCAATTCATGCTTTATCTGGCGGTGAGCGCGGAAGACTAATGCTGGCACGAGGACTAAGGCAACCTTCAAACTTTCTTATCTTAGATGAACCAACCAATGATCTAGACTTAGAAACCTTAGATTTGTTGCAAGAGTTTTTGGCCGAATATCAAGGCACGGTAATTCTTGTCAGCCACGATAGAGACTTCATCGATCGTGTTTGCACATCTGTCATTGCAAGCGTTGATACAAAGACAAATTCAAATGAAACAGATCAAGAAGGAAAATGGTTATCTTATGCAGGTGGCTATTCTGACATGGTCTCGCAAAAAGGATCAGGTGTTCAAAAGCGCAAAATAGAAAAAGCGCAAAGTGAGCCAAGTTCAAAACCAAAAAGTCAACAAAGCAATGCGCCTCAAAAACCAAAGCTCTCTTTTAAACACAAGCATGCTCTAGAAAATCTGCCAAAAGAGATTGAAAAAATTGAAGATGAGATGCGCAAACTCAATGCGGCTTTGGCAGAACCAAACTTATATTCAAACGAGCCAAAGAAGTTTGAAAAATACAGCAAAGCGCTAGAAGAGCGTGAAAAGCTGTTAGCGCAAAAAGAAGAAGAATGGCTAGAAATAGAAATGCTGCGCGAGGAGGCCGAAGGTTAGTAAGTCCTAACCAACACGCCACTCGCGCATGCAATTATCTTACATTAAAAATGCCTTGCTCTAAATAAGCGATTTATCTGCGAACAGCTTTTACACTTGATGATCTGTAGCTTGAACATTTAAAGCTATCACCCTGATTGCCACCACACAAAGTAACACGCCCCTTTGAGCGAGATTTATAAATGCTCACATGGTGTCCGCGTTTTGTGCGTATCACAACAATATCGCCCTTTTTGGCTTTTGAAAGTGAAACACCCTTGCCATAGCGCGACCAATTTTTAGCGCCCAAATAGCCTTTAATCGGCTTACCACCAGAGCGTTTAACCGCATAAGCAACCGCACCACCACACCATGGTGTTCTTGCTGGGTTTACCCCAACCATTTTGCGTATTGTCTTATTGTGCTTTCGCTCGTGCAAGCCAATTACTTTTTCTATGGCACGAAGTCGAGCCGCGCTCGCATCTGCATTGCTTGAATAAAATGTTGTACCGCTGAATGCGCACAAGCCAAGTGTCATCGCAAGCACGAAACGTGCTTGAGCTAGAGCCCCTAATATTTTCATATGATACTTCTTTGAAGATTAGCCGGACCTCTCCCATACACTTACAACGATAAGTGCAAAATCAACGGTTCTTCAAAACTCCTAAATTAGTTTCTAATTACCAAAGTCGTTTAGAACGCGCCTTGGTGTGGGATGTAAATTCATTGCAAATTTGTTTCGTTTAGATTGAGCAAATCAAGTTCGCAAAGATTTATTGTGCTCCAATTGTGTCGAATGCTTGTTACTTTCAACTCACATAATGTTGCACCTGTGTTACATTTTTGGCTGTTAACGAATTGTATTAACTGCACTTATCCGGCTATCTTCATAAAAGAGTACTAAAATGCATAAAAAACAGCATTTAAATCGCAAGTGTTGAATTTAGTGATGCTCACGAAAAAAAAATCGTTAACTATTTTTTTCTGAAATTTATTTTTTAAAAAATTTTCATATGCACATTCATGCTCAAAAAGAGCATCCAAATCTACGGTATTAAGGCCAGTATTGAATGGTGCAAAAAGTGCGCTTCTCTAGAAACTGATTCGAATCAATTCAAGAATCCAACCCTAAAAAGCCACCCGTTTGTCGCTTCCAAAGCTGCGCATATTTGCCCTTTGATTTAAGAAGCGCTTTATGGCTTCCCTCTTCAATCAAAGCGCCATTATCAAGCACAAGCAATCTATCCAATTCCGCAATTGTAGAAAGACGATGCGCAATAACAATTACTGTCTTGCCTTTCATGATCTTTTTCAAATTCTCTTGAATGACTGCTTCCACTTCAGAATCGAGCGCAGATGTCGCTTCATCCAAAATTAGAATTGGCGCGTCTCGCAAAATCACGCGTGCAATTGCCAAACGCTGTCTTTGCCCACCAGAAAGCTGAACACCGCGCTCGCCAATTTGCGCATCATAACCCGTGCGCCCTTTTGCGTCTTTCAACCCCAAAATAAATTCATGCGCACTGGCTTTTTTAGCAGCAGCTACAATTTCATCAAAGCCAGCATTAGGGCGACCATGTGCAATGTTTTCTTTAACTGAGCGAGAGAACAAAGCAGTCTCTTGGCTCACCATTGAAAAATGCGTTCTCAAACTCATTTGGCGAACATCGTGCACATCTTGTCCATCAATCAAAATCCGCCCACTTTCAACATCGTAAAAGCGTAATAACAAATTGACCAAAGTCGACTTACCAGCACCAGAAGTTCCAACCAGACCAATTTTCTCTCCGGGCTTTATATCAATAGCTAATGCATCAAAAAGCTGACCTTCTTTGCCATAATTAAATTTGATCTTATCTATTTTTATATGGCCGTTTTTAAATGCCAGCGCTTTTGCATTTTCTTTATCAGTAATAGAAAGCGGCTGGGCGATCATCTCCATCGAGTTTTGCATTACGCCAAGCCCTCTAAACAAACCATTGAGCGCGCCCATTAAGCGGTTAAGCATAAGCGCTAAACGCAGCACCAATGCGAGTGTAAAAGCAACCTCACCAATAGATAAAACACCCTCTAACCACAAATCAATAGATTTATAAGCCAGTATTGCAACAAGGACATTGCTAAAGATACTCAAAGAAGCACGCACAGATGTAATCATACGCGTTAGTTTTTTGAGCGCGCTATACTGCCCATGCAGCCCCTCATAAACCCAATCACTTTCATCGTTCTCATTTGCGTGCAGTTTTATGGTCGAGATATTAGAATAGCCATCAACAATGCGCCCAGTCGCAATAGCACCTTCTTCAGCTGTTTGCTTTCCTCTTTCGCGAATACGCGGAATAAAAAAGTAAGCCAACACAGCAAAACCAAACAGCCAAAACAGAACGATAATACCAAGGCTGATATTTAAATTTATCAATAGCGCAAAGGTCGTAATGGCATAGGCACACACAAACGAAACCGTATGAATAAGCCCCAGCATAAAATCGCCAACAGCATGTCCAGTTTGAAATACTTTTTGAGAAATTTTTCCGCTTAAATCATTTTGAAAAAATGACAAAGATTGCTGCACAACATGCTTGTGACTTTGCCAGCGCATGAGCGTAAAAAAGCCAGGTACTATTATCTGTTCTTCAGCAATAGCACTTGCAAACACAACCAAACTCTTGGCAATAACAAGTATGGCTAGCATCCATAGTAAGGTAGAGCCCGCTTGTGCCATTAGCCCATCCCAGCCAGTGCTTTTGTCTTGGCTAAAGGCATTTAAAATATCGATCAACTGACCAATGTAATTAAAGACACTTGCCTCAATTGCCGCATTGGCAAAAACCAAAATAAGAGCCAGCAAAAACCAACCCTTCATTTGGCTTACATAATACCAAATATAAGGCAGAATAGAATTTGGGGGTTGGTAAGCATGCTTTGGCGAAAACGGGTCTACCCTTTTCTCAAACCATTCAAAAAACCATGACATTAAAGCAAAACTCCTTAAGCAGCATGTAAGCGCACCACCACCAAAACAGCAAACCTTTTATCGTACTTAATTATATTCTTGAAAATAAAACGCCCAAACCCTATTCAGTCAATTCACAATTACGTTGAGACCTAAAATGAAACCATCACTTGCGCTTTATCAACCAGACATAGCTGGCAACACTGGCACACTGCTGCGCTTATCTGCGTGCATGGGAACAGATTTGCATATTATTGCACCAGCTGGTTTTAGAACCGACGATACAAATTTAAAACGCGCTGGCATGGACTACCTATCGCTTGCACAACTCACCCGCCACGACGACTTTGAACACTTCAATCAATGGCGTTTAGAAAACAACAAAAGACTGGTCTTGCTCACCACAAAAGCCACGCAAAGTTATTGCGATTTGAAATATAACCAAAATGACATTTTGCTCTTGGGAAGAGAATCTTCGGGCGTGCCACAAGAAGTGGCAGACAAAGTAGATGAGCGCATTCTCATTCCTATGAACCAAGAAGCAAGATCAATCAACCAAGCCATTTCAGGCGCTATGGCACTTGGCGAGGCCTTAAGGCAAACAAACAGTTTTTAAGTCTAATCAATCGACAGTTGGCAGTCTGCGCATCGTAAATTCTATCACATCATCTGGCAATTCGCGCCAGCTCTCAACTTCAGACCAATAAGCTGCCTTTGGAAACTTCTTCAAATATGCGCGGGCCTTTTCTTGCGCCTTTATACGCGGCAAACAAAAAGTTTCTCGTTTCCAGCTTTTACTGGTTTTAGAATAAGTGTTTTTGCGCGCTTTGATAGAGGTTCTTTTAGGCGAAGACATCCATTTGTCATGTCCCGCGCGTGCACGCTTTAAGCCATTAGTCTGTTGCGTCCAATAATCTGTATCACTAGAAACGCCATCACTGGTTTTGTCAGCCAGTTTTGCTTCATGTGCCAACTCAACATTTTCAGCGCTCTTCAAAGCTCTGCTAATTTTTTCTAACTTTGTCTCAGGCATACACTCACCTTTACGCACAAATACTAAAAACAAACCAAACAATGGCTCTAATCTTTATAAATCCATCATCTCTTTAAATTGTCAAGTTTCGCAACACTCTTACTAGACATCACATGCAATCAAGTTTATTCAATTTTCAAATCAAACATCGAGGAAATCATGAGCGACGCTTCTCCAAAAGTCCCTCAAGGGCTGCCAACAGACATTGAAGAAAAAAAACAACTTGCCCAAGCTTGGTTTCAGCAACTGCGCGACACGCTTGTTGCGCGTTTTGAAAAACTTGAACAAGACCTAACAGGCCCACTTTCGCACATGGAAGCTGGCAAATTTGTGCAAACAGACTGGCAACGCGAAGAAGGCAAAGGCGGCGGCGGCAAAATGTCTATGCTAAATGGCCGCTTGTTTGAAAAAGCTGGCATTCATACTTCTACCGTTTTTGGCGAATTTTCTGAAGATTTTAGAGGCCAAATTCCAGGCGCTCAAGAAGACCCTCGCTTTTGGGCTTCAGGTATTTCATTGATCGCGCACCCTTGGAACCCAAATATTCCAACCGTTCATATGAATACGCGCATGGTGGTAACCACCGGCCATTGGTTTGGTGGCGGAGCCGATTTAACGCCAATGTTAGATGCACGCCGCACCCAAGAAGATGACGATACAAAGCTGTTTCATAAAGCCATGCAATATGCATGCGATCGCCATGCTTCGATTACAAATTACGAAGAATTCAAAAAATGGTGCGATGAATATTTCTATTTAAAACACCGTGATGAGACACGCGGTGTTGGTGGCATTTTTTATGACTATCAGCATTCTGCCCCAGAAGACGGTGGCTTTGATGCCGATCTCGCTTTTACAAAAGATGTCGGCAAAGCTTTCAATATCATCTACCCAAAGCTGGTTGAAAAAAACATGGATCTTCCTTGGACAGAAGAGCAGCGCGAAGAGCAATTGGTGCGCCGCGGACGCTATGTAGAGTTTAACCTGCTTTTTGATCGTGGCACAATTTTTGGCTTAAAAACTGGCGGCAATGTGCCAAGCATTTTATCGTCACTACCGCCAACTGTTCGTTGGCCTTAAGCTAAAGATATCAATTAAAAAGCCTTATGCGAATTGCTATGAATTGTCTTCAAGCAAGTCTTGTTTAGACAATACAAAATCGCTCTCGATCCATTTGGCTTCTAATTGTTTTAGAAGCACTCCCATTTTGGGGCCTGCCTCAACGCCTTTTTCTATTAAGTCGCTACCGCTAATTGGAAATGATGGTCGTTCAAAATTTTGCGCCTTGTTCCAATATTCAAGTGCCGTTTTTTGCAGCTCAAAATCGCCCCTGCTTTCAAGCAAAGCAATGTCCAATGCCAACACATCCAAAACGCCTTGTGCATCGTTTTCATAAAAGAAACGTCTTAACAAAACATCATCTACATCATGCGCAATTTTTGGCGTTTTTGCCCAATTAAGCAGTCTTTTTTGCACAAGCCCAGACAGCTTCAGCCTTTGAGCAAGCGCAACAATCACATCATCTCTTGGCGGTATTATCGACATTAAACGCAAAAGCGCATCTGCGCTTTTATCTATTTTCTCTTCGCTTTCAATCAAGGGCGCAATAAGATCTATGCCCCATTTTTCGCTTTCAACCAAAGCAATGTTTAAAACACCGGTTGTGCGCATCCAAAGCAGCGCGCGCGATGGATCTGGCGCTTGGAGCAACTTTTTCAATTCACTCCACACCCGCTCTACTGATAAATGCGAAATACCCTCTTTTAATTTTGCACATGCTTTTAGCCCTGCTGCATCTGGGCGCCCTGCGCCATACCATGCAAAAAATCTATAGAACCTCAGTATACGCAAATAGTCTTCTTCAATGCGCTCACCCGCCTCGCCAATAAAACGCACTTGTCTGTTTAGCAAATCAGGCATGCCATTAAGCGGATCAAAAATAACGCCTTCACGATCGCTATAAATCGCATTCATTGTTAAATCGCGCCGCTTAGCGTCCTTTTCCCAATCCGTGCCAAATTTCACAACTGCATGGCGTCCATCTGTTTCAATATCTTCACGAAGCGAAGTAATTTCATAAGATGCTTTATCAATCACAGCCGTAACGGTGCCAAATTCTATACCTGTTGGAATAGACCTAATGCCTGCATCCTTCAAAGCCTCTTCAACTTTGTCTGGTGTGAGCGTGGTGCATAAATCCACATCGCCAATTGGCTCGTTTAAGATTGCGTTACGCACAACGCCGCCAACAGCGTGCACTTCGCCCTTGGCATTTTCTATTGCATCAAATACTTTTTTAAGAGCTGGACTGTTTAGCCATTTTGATTGAGAGGCGTTTAGTTTTTCCATTTAAATTTTCATTCCGCTTAAATAATTTTGCCCACGCATCACATCTGCAAACAACCGTATTATGCCTGCCGTAATGCCCCAAATAAAATGCGCCTCATATGGCAATTCATAATAATGCATATTTCTTTTTGAAAGTTCTCTTTTGCCATAAGCATAGTTTTCATTATTCATGACAAAATCTAATGGCACTTCAAAAACAAAATCAACTTCATCAGGATTAGCACTATAAGTGGCGTCAGAT
>JBGCEA010000102.1:0-5848 GCA_045105915.1 Nitratireductor sp. | reverse complement strand
GATCTTAATTCGCTGTTTGATGTTATAATTGCGCCCACATGTGCGCCAGCTAAGTTAAACGTTTTTGAGGCTGCAACCGTTGTGAATAATCGATCTTCAATTTGTGGTACTGTGGTGGCAGTAATTAAATGCTTTGCACCTGGATAAACCAGATCATGGTGAATTTCATCTGCGAGCAAAATTAAATCGTGTTCTATACAAAAATTTGCGAGTTCTTCTATTTCTTGCTTTGTCCATACTGTGCCACCTGGATTGTGGGGCGAACAAAAGAACACAACTTTTGCATTTTTTGGTAGCGAGTTTTTTAAGCTCTCTAAGTCCATTTGATAGCGGCCTTGAACTTTAACAAGTGGCGATTGAAACACTTGTCTTTCATTAGCTTTTATTATTTTTTCAAAAGCGTGATAAACGGGCGAGAAAATTACTACGCTGTCGTTTTTTTCGCTGACCGCCTGTAAGATCAGACCAAGGGCAGAAACGATGCCAGGTGTTGGTACAATCCAGTCTGGGTCTGGTTGCCAATTATGGTGTCTGTTTAAAAAGTTACTCATGGCGGTGCGCCAAGTTATATCGCCCGCATAATAGCCATGAACCGAGCGTTCGACTTCTTCCATCAATGCTTCTTTTACGGCAGGGGGCGCTTCAAAATCCATATCAGCAACCCACATTGCAAGCGCATCATCACCATCAACGCCAGTGCTTTGCGCCATGGCATCCCATTTTGCAGAATGTGTATTTCGACGGTTGATTATTTTGTCGAAGTTAAAGGTCATTTTGAGCCTCATTGTGAGTTGTGATGAAAGTTTGGTTTTGTGCGCTATTATTTTGCAGAGATAATTTGAGCAGTTTTCCAGCTATTATAAATAAATACAAGAATGAAAAATGTCGCCATAACAAGAACAATTGTTGGGGCTGGGGCACTGTCGAAAAAGAAGCTTAGATAAATGCCAAAAAACGATGCAAACAGCCCGATAGCGATAGAGACTAAAAGCATGGTTTCAAACTTTTTAACCAGCAAATAGGCAATGGCACCTGGGGTTATTAGTAGGGCAATAGCTAGAATGATGCCAACAGCTTTAAGCGCTGCAACAATAATTAATGACACCATAATGAGGAGGGCGTAATGCAAAAACCTCACCGATAAGCCTGTTGCTTTTGCATGCTGATTGTCAAAGGCTTGAAGTAGTAAATCGCGCCAGCGCACAAGTACAAAGAAGGTGACGAAAAGGCTTATAATAAGTGTGCTTGATATGTCAGACATATTCACACCCAGCATATCACCAAATAAGATGTGATCTAAATGAATGTCTGTATCGATGCTAGTATATAAAATAAGCCCAAGTGCAAACATGCCAGAAAACACAACGCCCATAATAGTGTCTCTTTTTACTCTGCTATTATCTGCCAAATAGCCAGTGGCAATGGCGCAAAACAGGCCAGCAATAAATGCGCCAATGGCAAAGGGAATGCCAATGATATAAGCAATAACAACGCCGGGTAATACCGCATGCGATATTGCATCACCCATCAGTGCCCAGCCTTTTAAGACTAAGTAACAAGAGAGCAGTGCAGCAGGTATGGCAACAATAAGCGTAATTGTAAAAGCGCGCTGCATAAAGCCGTATTGAAAAGGTTCTAGAAGTGTTTCTAACATTTATGCCCCATCTTCTAAGCCTTACTTGCATCGGATGCAGATGCGTTTGGTGTGAAAGCATTTTTAGCGAAGCGTCTTTTTGCGCCAAGCATGCCGTGTTTTGGTGCCAGAAAAAATGCCATTAAGAACGTGATGGTTTGTAGCAGAACAATAACAGCGCCAGTTGCGCCATTTAAATGGTAAGAAATATAAGCACCAACAAAGCTGGTAAGCGTGCCAATGCAAACTGATATTTTGATAAGATTAGCAAATCTATCGGTTAGCAAATAAGCGGTCGCGCCTGGCGTTACTACCATTGCAATGACCAAAAATGCCCCCACTGTTTGAAGCGCTGCAACGGTTGCGGCGGCGAGTAGGGTAAAAAAGATTCCGCGCAATAAAACTGTATTAAGGCCAACAGAGCGCGCATGTGTTTCATCGAAAAATGAAATCATGAAATCTTGCCACTTTAGGGTGAGTACACCAAGTGTGATAACACCAATGATGATAATTTGAATTACGTCATGTGGGGGGATGGCTAAGATATTGCCAAGTATGATGGTTTGAATGTTTACAGACGCTGGTGAGATTGAAATGAGAAACAATCCCAGCCCAAAGAATGACGTGAAGATAATACCAATGATTGTATCTTCGCGTAGTTTTGTTCTTTGGTTTAAGAACAGCATTGCAGCGGCCGCCAAGCCACCAGAGAAAAATGCTCCCATCGCAAAGGGCAGCCCTAGCATGTATGCACCTGCAACACCTGGCACAATGGCGTGCGATAGGGCATCGCCAATTAAAGACCAGCCCTTTAAAATGAGATAGCAAGATAGAAATGCGCAAACAGCGCCAATTAGAGCGCTTAAAAATATTGCATTGCGCATATATTCATATTGAAAAGGCTCTAGCAAAAACTCTATCATTTTTGAGCCTTCACACTTTTTGGCTTAGTCTTCTTACTCTTACTTTTGTTGGCTTTTGTTGAACGGTTTTTAGTCGTTTTATCTTCATCGCCATAAAGAACGAGAGGGCGCTCATCATCTGTAATCACAGTTACTTGGCGTGTGTCTTCATCATCGTGCAAGTCTGCACCACCCAAGATGAAGTGTCTTAGAACGCCGCCAAAGGTTTTTTCTAAGTTTTCAGGGGTGAAGATTTGTGAAGTTTTGCCATAGGCTAAAATGGTTTGATTGATCAAAATGGTTTGATCGCAATATTGGGGAACAGAGCCTAGATTATGCGTTGAAACCAGCATCACTTTGCCTTCATCTCTAAGGCTTGAGAGCAGCTTTATGATGGCATTTTCGGTTTTCACATCTACGCCTGTAAAAGGCTCATCTAGCAAAATCACGTCGCTTTCTTGTGCCAAGGCACGCGCTAGAAAAACACGCTTCTTTTGCCCACCAGAAAGTTCTCCAATTTGGCGTTTGTTATATTTGCTCATTCCAACACGCTCTAGCGCTGTGCTTACTGCGTCTTTGTCTGCTTGCTTTGGTATGCGCAGAAAATTCATGTGGCCATATCGGCCCATCATCACCACGTCTTCTACTAAAACAGGAAAGTTCCAATCGACATCTTCTGCTTGTGGGACATAGGCAATTTTAACATCTGATAATGCTTTTTTTGCGCTTTGGCCTAATATTTCTACGCTGCCAGTGCGAAGAGGAACAAAACCCATTATCGCTTTAAAGAGCGTAGATTTTCCGCTTCCATTAATACCAACGATAGCAGCAATTGAACCTTGTTGTATTTCAAACGAAGCGTCTTTTAAGCCAGTTGTGCCATTTCTATAAGTAACCGTTACGTTAGATACTTTTATGCCGGTGGTGTTTTTGTTGGCAGTGCTACTCATAGTGCTACTCATTGTTGGTTGAGCCTTTATTGCTTGAGCCTTTATTGCTTGGCATATCGGCATCATTTATGGCAGCGCTCAACCCTGTTGCAATGGTTTGGCTTGTTACTTTTAATAGATCTAAATATGTTGGCACTGGGCCATCTGCATTGGTGAGTGAATCGACATATAAAATGCCGCCATATGCAGCGCCAGTTTCGCGTGCAATTTGTTTTGCTGCCGCATCTGGCACGGTACTTTCAGAAAATACTGCGCCAGCATTTAAGGTGCGTACCATCTCAATTACATCTCTTACTTGTTTTGGCGTGCCCTGTTGGTCTGCATTGATTGGCCAAATGAAAACTTCTTTCATGTTTGTGTCGCGCGCAAGATAAGAAAATGCGCCTTCACTTGTCACCAATATGCGTTTGTCTTGTGGAATGCTTTCAATTTGCTGTTTGATTGGCAAAATCACAGCTTCAATTTGCGCTTTATAGGCGGCTGCGTTTTTTAAGTAGGCATCTTTGTTTTTAGGATCGTGCTTTGCAAAAGCCGTTGCAATATTATCGACATATATAAAGGCATTTGAGGGAGACATCCAAGCATGCGGATTTGGCTTGCCAGAATAGGGGCCCTTAGAAATGCTAACAGGCTTTATGCCATTTGTTAAAATGGCTTGAGGTGTTTCTTTTATATTTTCGAAAAACTTTTCAAACCATAATTCTAAATTAAGACCATTCCACAAAATCAAATCTGCATTTTGTGCTTTGATGATATCGCCTGGTGTGGGTTGATAATTATGGATCTCTGCGCCGGCTTTTGTAATCGATTCTACAATCGCAACATCGCCAGCAACATTTTTGGCCATATCGGCAATAATGGTGAAGGTGGTGACCGCTTTAAACTTTGCATTTGCGTCTTTTACGCCATCTTGGTTTGAGCAAGAGGTGATAAAAAATACAGTTGCTAGAAGAATAATGGTTTTTGTGAAGAATGTTTTCAATTTAGATTGCTTTTCTTTGTAGTTGCATAGCGCAGTCATAGCTGCTGGAGCCGTTCATATTTAATAATTTTGCATGAGAAACAACTAAATGCAAATGCAAATCGTTTGCAACTGGAATGAAGTGTTCATATTTCATGCTGTTTCGCATCTGCACTTGCGAATGAGACGCAACTAGACAGGGCGCGTGGATTTTTGCTAAAAGGGAGGGCGTTTTGATTCAAGTTAACTGAGAAATAAAATCTCTATTTTTTCGCAAAACTGGCTTTTAAAAGTAATACTATAGGTATGGGATGCATGCATGTCTGAGACGTTGAGTAATAGGCACATAGACTATGAAAGCATTTTAAGAGATGCTGGCATAAGGGTGACCAAGCCTCGTAAGGTTATTTTACAAATTTTAACCAAAGCCAGTGACCACCCAGATGCGATGGAAATATTTACGCGCGCCGTAAAAATAGATGCCGGCATTTCGCTTGCAACAGTTTATCGCACCATGAAAATGCTTGAAGATTTGGGCGCTGTACATCGCCATTCTTTTCAAGGGGGGCCTGCACGCTTTGAAAATGCCGATAGCGAACATCATGACCACTTGATTGATTTGGACACTGGACGCGTGATCGAATTTCATTCTGAGCGCATAGAACAACTGCAACAACAAATTGCAGATGAGCTTGGTTATGATATCGAGCATCACCGCTTAGAGTTATATGGTCGCAAGCGCAAATAAGCTTTTCAACAAGCTGAGAACTATGCTTTTATGAGCGTATAATTTTCTTTATTTTATACACCACACTCTATAACAATATTTTTTTTAATAACTTTGAATTTGCGCGCTTTTTGCGAGTTCAAATAACTTAAAGGTCATTTTTATGCCGGCACAAATCATAGATGGTAAGGCTTTCGCGCAATCGGTACGTGATAAGGTTGCTTTGCAAGTTAAAGCGTTAAAAAGCGAACATGATATTGTTCCAGGTCTTGCTGTTATCTTGGTGGGGGCAGACCCTGCAAGTGAGATTTATGTGCGTAATAAAGGTGTAAAGACAGTTGAGATTGGTATGAATTCGTATCAGCATATTTTGCCAGCACAAACCACCGAAGAGTCATTGTTAGAGCTGATTGATAGTTTAAATAATGATCCCAAAGTGCATGGTATTTTGTGTCAGTTGCCATTGCCTGATCATCTAAATGAATCTTTGGTAATTAACTCAATTGCACCTGAAAAAGATGTAGATGGGTTTCATATTTCAAATGTTGGTTTGTTGGGTACAGGGCAAAAGTCTATGGTGCCTTGCACGCCGCTTGGTTGCCTAATGATGTTGCGTGATCATCATGGTTCGCTTTCGGGTTTAAATGCAGTAGTGTTAGGGCGC
Source organism: Nitratireductor sp. (assembly GCA_045105915.1). Classification (GTDB taxonomy): domain Bacteria; phylum Pseudomonadota; class Alphaproteobacteria; order Rhizobiales; family Rhizobiaceae; genus Salaquimonas. The sequence goes on along the minus strand of JBGCEA010000102.1, from coordinate 11 downwards.
TCAAACATTGT
>JBGCEA010000101.1:0-2726 GCA_045105915.1 Nitratireductor sp. | reverse complement strand
CTAAAAACCTTATAAGTAGAACTCACAAAAGTAGAAGTGGTTAAGTGCATGAATATTTTTGAACTACTGTCAAAAAAAGCAAAGTTACCTCAAGAAGAAGACGCGCTAAAAGGGCGCGATGAAGCAATTGCAGTCACGCAGTCACATTTTGTAAATGGCACTTCTATAACGGCGCCATTTCCAGAGGGTATGCAAATGCTACAAGTAGGCATGGGCTGTTTTTGGGGTGTTGAGCGTATTTTTTGGAAGATTGAAGGTGTTTACACCACAGCTGTTGGTTATGGCGCTGGCTATACCAAAAACCCAACCTATGAAGAAGTGTGCTCGGGCAACACTGGCCACAACGAATTGGTGTTAGTGGTGTTCGATCCAAAAATCGTTTCCTTAGAAAAAATTCTAACTGCGTTTTGGGAAGGGCACGACCCGACACAAGGCATGCGCCAAGGAAAGGACACTGGCACGCAATATCGCTCTGGGATTTATACATATAATGAAGAGCAGCAACACATGGCGCTTGAAAGCAAAACTGCCTATCAAGCAGCCTTGAACAAATCTGGCATTAAGCATGAAATCACAACTGAGATTATACCTGCTAGCCCTTTTTATTATGCAGAAGAATATCACCAGCAATATTTAGCCAAAAACCCAAATGGATATTGCGGCATTGGTGGCACAGGTGTGAGCTGCCCAATTGGTATTGCTAAAGCATAAAGATTGAGTGGCTAATTTTTAGCTTAAAAGTTAGTGCTTTTTACGCACTCTTATAACAACATCAATAGATGCGATTTCGGTATCGCTAGGCAAGTCCGGCAGATTGTCTACAGACAAAGTGCCATCAGGAATATCAATCACTTCATTGCTTTCTTCTAAAAAGAAATGGTGGTGATTGCCTGTATTTGTATCAAAATAAGTTTTTGAAGAATCTATTGAGATAGATTTTAGCAAGCCTGCCTGCGTAAACTGATGCAGGGTATTATAAACAGTTGCTAAAGAAACTGGCACATCTGCTTTTAGGGCTTCTTCAAACAAAATTTCAGCCGAAATGTGCCGATCGCCTTTTTTAAATAGCAAGTCAGCAAGTGCAATACGCTGGCGTGTTGGGCGCAAATTGGCATCGCGTAGCATCTTGCAGCTATCTTTACATGTTGCGCAGGTGCTTTCGGCGCCACAAAAAGTGCCTTCTAAAGCTGCAGCTTCTTTAGCTGTAGGCATAAAGCTCTCTAAATTGCGGTCTGTGGGTTTATTAACGCTCATCACACGATCATTTGCAGTTAGATTATTCTCTATCTTGAATAATATATATAAAGGGCAAAGCCAAAAGCCGCAAGGCCGAGATTGTCGCGGTGGTAAACATTTGATTGAATGTTAAGCCAACAGCTTTTTGAGCCTAAAATGACAGTTTTTGTGGCGTAAATACGCTCGTTTTTGTGATTGAACAAAGTGAGATAAATTGTGAAAACTCTTTGGACTGGTGAATTGCCTGTGCTATGAGCAATTTAAAATAAATGACAACTATTTATACGGGGAGCTAAGCTTTTCATGGCCGAGCAAAAATCCAGTTATACCAAAGAAGAAATTTTAACCTGTAGCCACGGCAAAATGTTTGGCCCAGGCAATGCGCAACTGCCTTTGCCGCCAATGTTGATGTTCGATCGCATTACCGACATTTCAGAAACAGGCGGTGAATATGGCAAGGGCTACGTAAGAGCTGAATTTGATATTCATGAAGACCTTTGGTTCTTCCCATGTCACTTCGAAGGTGACCCTGTAATGCCGGGTTGCTTAGGTCTAGATGGCATGTGGCAACTAACAGGCTTTTTCTTGGGCTGGCTAAACGAACCTGGTAAAGGGCGCGCTATTTCAACGGGCGAAATCAAATTTACTGGCATGGTAACGCCAAAAACAAAATTAGTAGAATTTGGTGTCGACTTTAGACGTGTAATGCGTGGTCGCTTGGTGCTTGGCATCGCTAATGCTTGGATGAAAGCAGATGGCGAAGTTGTTTATGAAGCAAAAGATCTTAAGGTCGCATTGTTTCAAGAAACAGCAGAAGAAGCTTAATAGCTGAAGTCATAAATTTACTATTAATCATCACTAATACTTCGAGAATAAAACTTTAAGAGGAAACGTTTATGAAGCGTGTCGTAGTAACTGGAATGGGCATTGTCTCATCAATTGGTAATAATGCACCAGAAGTTTTAACTTCATTGCGTGAAGCAAAGTCTGGCATTCGTACTGCTGAAGACCATGTAAAATATGGCTTTAGAAGTCAGGTACAAGGCGAGCCGCAACTTGATCCATTTGAAGTTTTAGACAGAAGAACAGCACGCTTTATGGCCAAAGGCACAGCATGGAACTACATTGCCATGCAAGAAGCGATTGAAGATAGCGGCCTAGAAGAGGGCGACGTTGTTAATCCACGCACAGGCATAATCATGGGTTCTGGTGGCCCTTCAACAAAAGTAATTTTTGAAGCCGCACTAACAACACAAGATAAAGGTCCAAAACGCATTGGGCCAACAGCCGTGCCAAAAGCAATGAGCTCTACAGCATCTGCTGTTTTGGGTACACAATTTCAAATCAAGGGCGTGAACTATTCAATTACTTCTGCTTGCGCCACTTCAAACCACTGTCTAGGCAACGCTTTTGAGACCATTCAAATGGGCAAGCAAGACGTAATCTTTGCAGGTGGCTCAGAAGATCTAGATTGGTCTATGTCAAATATT
>JBGCEA010000100.1:0-3493 GCA_045105915.1 Nitratireductor sp. | reverse complement strand
AGACTTGTTAAATGAAGTTGGGTCTAATCCAGCACGTCGTGCCAGACCAGAAGGACTTAAATTGTTGCTCGTTGCTAAAGCATCAATAGCGGCCCATATACGGTTATGCGAAAGCATCTACTGCTCCAAGTTTTTTCCGTTTATGTAAATTTCACAACCCCAAGGAAATTATTCCCTTATTTACGCAATAAATAGGATGATTTCAACCAATAAATAAGAATTTCTTCCTATTTATTGGTTGTGAGGTTATATTTGGTTAGGCAGAAAAAGCTGCTCTGCCGCTCTTAATCATATCGTCTAGATATTCAATACGATCTTGGCCCCAAAAAACTTCGCCTTGATATACATAAGCTGGGGCGCCAATTGCATCGGCTGCAATTGCGTCTGTTGTGTTCTGGCTTCTTTTTGCATTCACTTCATCAGAAGTAGCATGTGCAATCACTTCATCAGCATTAAACCCGTTTTTAGAAAGAAGTTCTCTTATTGTTGCTTCATCTGAAATGTTTAGTTCATTGCACCAAACGCCTTCTAAAACGCTCAAACAAAAATCTGCAGCATTGCCGCCTTGGTCTTGAATAGCGCTCACGCAGTTATCTGCCAGTGTTGGGTCGGTTGGAAAATGCGCAGGTTGCATGTTGATTTTAAGACCGCGCATTTGAGCAATACGAGACAGCTCCACTAAGCGATAACGCTGACGCATAGGAGGTCTTTTGCCAGGAGGCACACCACCAGATTCTTCCCAAAGTCCCATAAGGCTCATTGGTTTATAATTAATTGTTTTGCCATGCTTATTTGCCATTTCAACAAAGGCTTTATGCCCAAAAAGCGTAAAAGGAGACATAAGGGTGAAGTAGTAATCTATTGTTTGAGACATAAATTGCGTCCTTGTTTGGTGTAAGTTGCGCTTACAATGCATGTAGCTTTGCCAAGCGCAAGAAAAATAAGAAGTAGACAAAATAAAACCCCACTCAAAATAGAGCAGGGTTTTAAAGCCGTATTTATTTAGAGTTTACTTTTTAGCAAGATCAGCTGCTTGGCCAACCCAATTATCGCGATCAATACGCCCAGCAAAAGAAAGCGCATCATCTAATGTCTTGATATCACTTTTACTAAAAGCAGCAACTTGCGAAAATTTGGTAACGCCAAAATCGTTCAGCCTTTTTTCTAAAACAGGGCCGATACCAGAAATCAATTTCAAATCATCGCTGGCACCGCTTGGTGCTTCAAATAGAGCACCACTAGTTTTAGGCGCAGCATCTTTAGCTTTCGTTGTTGTTGAAGCTTTTTTAGGTGCAGCTTTTGGCTTAGCAGTTTTAGCTTCAGCTTTTGCATCACTAGCTGCATCCGATTTCTTCTTGCTTACCACACCAGAAATATTTCCAGTTGCAGCTTTTACACGCTCACCAGCTTGGCTTGATAAATCACGAGCCTTTGCTGCAATGTTCGAAATCGCTTTTTCACCAGCACCATCGCTATCATTTGCAGAAAGCATGCGGCTGTTCGAAAGATAACCACCTACAAGACCACCAAGAAGTGGTGCAATGATAAATATTGGCAATTGCGCTAGCGCATAAGGACCAGCAAATAATGCAGGTCCAATTGAACGTGCAGGGTTTACAGATACGCCTGTAATTTGAATGCCAACAATATGAATACCAACAAGGCACAAGCCAATGAGCAAACCAGCTAAAGCAGATAAGCCCTTATCTTCGGTCACTTCCATAATGAATGTAACAAAAATAAGTGTCGCAACAAATTCAAAGATAAATGCAGCTAGAATATTATATTCACCTAAATAGCCACTACCAAAACCGTTTTGGCCAAGGCCTTGTGAAATGGTATAATCAGGAGAACCTTGCGCAATAATCAAAACAAGAAATGCACCCAATATTGCGCCAATCACTTGACCAATAATGTAGCCAAGCCCTTCGCTTTTGCTAATTCTGCCAGCAGCCCATGCGCCAACTGTTACAGCTGGGTTAATGTGACAACCAGAAATGCCGCCAATAATGTAGGCAGACATAATCAAACCAAGTCCAAATGCAAATGCTATGCCTAGTTGGCCAACATGTTCGCCAGCCAAAACAGCTGTTCCGCATCCTATTAATACCAGCACAAATGTGCCAAAAGCTTCAGCTACAAATTTTTTCATAATCACCCTCAATTCGCCCTAATGAGTTTATTTCTATTAATGAGCTCACTTTAATCTATATCTAAATAAATGCGAGTCTTGTTGTTGTTCTTAATAATATACACAATAATGACGAAACTTACCATAGGTAAGTTTATTAGCTTTTTGTTGTAGTTTTCTTGGATTTTACTTAGCGCTAAATGCGCGTATTTTTTCAACCACCAGCAAGACAATTGTTAGCATAAGTGCGAACATGCCTGTGGTGATAAGCGCAAATTTGAGTACAGCAAAAGCCGAATAGGGAACTGCCACCCAGTTAGCAAAGCTTTGTGCGTTGCTTAGCATGTAAAAAGAGATGAAGTTTTCAACTGCATCACTCATAGCACCAAGCATAAGAGCGCAAGCTCCAAAGAAACTAACTTTTCGCGCCCAGCCAAGTGCTTTTGTAAAGCGTGCTATAAAAGAGAACAAAAATAAGCCAATTAAGAAAATACCTAAAATAAAGCCAAAATCGATAAACTGCGTCTGCCAATACACATCTAGCGTATCAGCCTCTTGCATAACTTCATAATAGCCCTTTATGGTTTCACCATCGAAGCTGGTTTGGCCGGTTGCATAATCAACAGGGTGCTTAGAAGCTATATAGCTGGCATCTAATTTTGATTTTGAAAAAGAAAAAACACCAATACTCACAGCCAATGCCGCCAAGTGGCCGACCATAGGCAAATTCAAAGCGCGGTTAAATATTTTATAAAACATAAGTTGTTCCTTTAATAATACGATCATTTACATTCCGTGGAATATATTGCATTCTATGGAATATAAGTCAAGCGTGAGATTAAATTTTGCCAAAACAAGAAAAGCCCCAAACCAAAAATGCGCCAATACCAGGCCCACCACAAGCGCCAACACCTGAGCAAATTGCACTCTTGCGCAAAAGCTCTGTGTGGCTTTCTATTGTCGCGCAACTTTTCACCAATAGAATGAATGTTCTGTTGGCTCCCCACGATATGACACTCACGCAGTTTTCAATTCTAAATCATATAGCAAATCGTGAAATTGGAACCGGAACAACAATCTCTCAAATTGCGAGCGCTGTAGAAGCGCAGCAACCGGCGGTTACAAAAGTTGTCACAAAGTTTGAAAAACTAAATTTGATAAAACGTCAAGATGTTTCAAACGACAAACGCACAAAGCAAGTTTGCATTAGCCAGCATGGCGCACAGCAACTCATGCAAATTCAAAAAGCGATTGGCCAAGATTTGCGAGGTGTTTTTAGTGTGTTTGATGAAGACGAAATGGTGGCATTTTCAAACAGTCTTGAAAAATTAGGCAAGCACCTAGATTTAAAAAAACTTTAAA
>JBGCEA010000099.1:0-5423 GCA_045105915.1 Nitratireductor sp. | reverse complement strand
AATTTTACTCCTCTTAGGGATATTCGCATTTTGCGTTATCATCGGAACGCCAGTCGCATTTGCACTTGGCATCGCGGCTTTATCAGCTTTTTGGGTTGAAGGTCTGCCGCTTTTCGTTGGTTTCCAGCGCATTGTTTCTGGCATCAATATTTACGCATTCATGGCGATACCGTTCTTCATTTTTGCGGGCGAACTTATGTTCCATGGTGGCATTGCCATTAGGCTTGTTCGTTTTGCGCAAGCTGCCGTTGGTGCGGCGCGTGGTGGTCTTGGAATTGTGAACGTGTTTTCGTCAATGTTGTTTGGCGGTATATCAGGCTCTGCCATTGCAGACATTTCTGCGCTTGGTTCTATTCTTGTGCCTGTGATGAAAGATAAGGGCTACGATGCAGATTACGCTGTAAATGTTACCGTAACGTCTTCTATTGCGGGCATTATTATTCCCCCCTCGCATAACATGATTATTTATGCCCTCGCTGCTGGCGCTGGCGTGGCGGGCACTGTTTCAATATCTAAGCTATTTTTAGCAGGCGTTGTGCCAGGTGTTTTAATGTGCATTTGCCTTGCCGCCGCCGCATATATAGTAGCTGTTAAACGTGGGTATAGTTCAGAAAAGTTTCCTGGTTGGAAAGCGCTGGTGATGACATTTATTTATGCCATCCCAGGTCTCATGACTGCCGTTATCATTGTTGGCGGCGTGTTGTCGGGGGTTTTCACGGTAACAGAATCTGGTGCGTTTGGTGCCATGTATGCTTTGATCATAACAACGTGCGTCTATCGAAGCCTCACTTGGCAAGGGTTTAAAACGGCTGTTGTTTCGTCTGTTCGCACAACTTCTATGGTTATGATCTTAATAGCATGTGCTGGTGCATTTGCTTACATGCTTACCTTCTACCGTGTGCCGACAAAAACTGTAGAATTGGTAACTGGCATAACAGAAAATCCAATTTTGATTTTGCTTATGATCAATGCAGTTTTATTGATACTAGGCATGATTATGGATATGGCTGCGCTTATTTTAATTTGCACACCAATCTTTTTACCAGTAGCACATAGCCTTGGAATGGACCCATTACAATTTGGTATTATGATGCTGGTGAACTTAGGGCTGGGTTTATGTACGCCCCCCGTTGGCACCTGTTTGTTTGTTGGGTGCGCCGTTGGCAAACTGCCCATTGAACAAGCGGTCAAATCGATATGGCCATTCTATTTGGCGATTTTTGTTGCGCTGATGTTGATTACATTTGTACCTGCTATTTCAATTACATTGCCAAATCTTTTGGCGGGGTAGATAAGCGATTAAAAAGATCAAGCCAGATAGATTTTTTATCGAATAATGGCTTTAGTATTGCGGCAAGAGTTGGGGCAAAAATTGAACAACTAAAGGACACGCTAAATTAGGAATAGATTTAAAAATATTTAGTGTGTAAAGCAGTGCAGCGTAATAGGTGAGTAGAAACTGAAATCGGATTATGATTGGAGGATGACATGAATATCACTCAAAGATTCAACGATCAAAAACGACAAACAACAGCCGATGAAGTTTTTATCGGGCTGTACTCAGATATTATCTCAATACGTTTAAAGCCCGGCACTAAGCTCTCTGAAGCTGAGATTTCAAAACAGCTTGGTGTTTCTCGCCAGCCTGTGCGCGAGGCATTTATGCGCCTTGGCGAATTAGGTCTGCTTTTAATTCGTCCACAAAAGGCAACATTAGTGCCTAAAATTTCATTAGAAGCACTAAAGACCACTCGCTTTATTCGTGCGGCGATCGAAGTTGAAGTGGTTAGAAAAGCTTGCCAAGTAGCAACTAAAGAAAGCTTAGATGCGCTTGAAGAAAATTTGCGAAAGCAAAAGGCTGCTATGGGCGATAAAGATACGTTTTCTTTGCGCGATTTAGATTACGAATTTCATCGTCTTATTTGCGTATCTGCAGACTGCCTATCTGCCTTTAAAATTATTTCAGAAAACAAAGCGCATACAGAGCGCGTTTGTTCTCTTGAACTTGCAGATGAGGCCAGCATGATAGAAGTATTTGAAGGGCATTCAAATATTGTGAAGGCGATTATAGAAAGAGATGAAGAGGCGGCGGTTAAACAAACGCGCCTGCATTTAGCGCATCTTGATAAAACTTTGCAAAGCGCTGGCAAAAACCATCCTGATTATTTTGAAGACTAAACGTCTGTAAAAAATCATACATTCAATTAATTTGTGTTTTTGCGCTTTATAAAATTTAGTTATTCTGCTTAAGACTTGTAATAGAAGAAGAACGTTGCTTATGATGCTTTAATCGACGAACTAAAGGTTCGATTAAGTTAAGCAATCGTCTTTCTCATACTTGAAGGTCGATGCCAAAAAGGATCGTCCAATGACTGCAGAGTTTCTTTTCATCACATTCACTTTGTTTTTAGCGGGTATGATAGCCGTGCCGCTGGCTTCGCGCTTTGGGCTTGGTTCTGTTTTGGGGTATTTAATTGCCGGCATTGCCATTGGGCCTGTTTTGCATTGGGCAGGTGTAGATGTGATTGGTCTGCAGCATTTCACAGAATTTGGTGTGGTTATGATGCTGTTTCTCATTGGTCTTGAGATGCAGCCAAAAGTTCTGTGGGCTATGCGCTCTCGAATCTTCTTGATGGGTGGCTTACAAGTCGCACTTACAACTGCATTGGTAATGGGCATTGCCATGTTGCTTGATCAGCAATGGTCTGTTGCGCTGGCGATTGGTTTAATTTTTGCGCTCTCTTCAACAGCTATCGTAACCCAAACTTTAAACGAAAAAGGGTTGATGCGCAGTGATGGCGGACAAGCTAGTTTTTCTGTTCTTCTATTTCAAGATATTGCTGTCATTCCCATGCTGGCATTTATACCGCTTTTGGCTTTGCCAGAATTAAGCGGAGCGCTTAAGGGCGCTGATGGCGCAGGACACGGAAGCGGGCATGAAGGTGGACATGGCGATTCTGGCCTTGATCTTAGTCTCGTAGATGGTTTGTCTGGTTGGCAAACGGCGCTTGTAACGCTTGCGGCTGTTGGCATCGTTATTGTAGCGGGTCGCTATTTAACAGGGCCAGTCTTTCGCTATGTGGCGGGTGCACGCCTTCGTGAATTATTCGTAAGTACCGCACTTATGATGGTGGTTGGCATTGCACTACTCATGACAATGGTTGGCTTATCGCCTGCGCTTGGCACGTTTTTAGCTGGTGTTGTAATGGCCAATAGTGAATACCGTCACGAACTTGAAAGTGATATTGCGCCCTTTAAAGGGATTTTTTTGGGCGTCTTCTTTATTACGGTTGGCGCAAGCATTGATTTTGGCTTGCTGAGCGAAAATCTAGCTCTAATTCTTGGCCTCACATTGGGTCTAATTGTTGTAAAGGCCGCAACCATATTTGTGCTTGCGCATGTGTTTAAAATAAAAGGCAGTGACAAATGGCTGTTCGCGCTTGGCCTTGCACAAGCAGGCGAATTTGGCTTTGTGCTTGTGTCATTCACAGTTGCCAATCACGTTGTGCCAGCGCCAGTCGCTGATTTGTTATTGCTGGTCGTCGCGCTTTCTATGTTGCTAACACCTGCATTGTTCATTTGTTACGACAAGCTTATTGCGCCACGTTATTCACTTGCGCAAAATCAAGATGCAGATGAAATTACTTCCGATGCAAAAATCATTATCGCAGGGCACGGACGCTTTGGTGGTATTGTAAATCGCGCATTACTCGCGGCTGATTATGAAACGACTGCGATTGATTTTAGTAACGAGCAATTAGCGATGCTACAACGCTTTGGCTTAAGTGCTTACTATGGCGATGCAACGCGTCCTGATCTTTTGCATGCTGCTGGCATTGACGAGGCTAAAGTGCTGGTCATTGCCATAGACAATAAAGCGGCTTCAACCCAACTTGCACGCCATATGAAAGAACATCATCCGCATGTGCATGTAATTGCTAGAGCAGTTGATCGCTGGCATGTTTATGAACTTTGGGCAGCAGGGTGCCGAGATATTATTCGAGAAACATACGATAGCTCTATTCGCACAGCGCGTTCTGCATTTGAGGCTATTGGCCATTCACGCAAGCAAGCAGAAGTACTGATAAGTGTGTTTGAACAGCATGATCGCAAAGTTATGATTGAAACAGCTCAGGCCTTCATTGATAGCGAAGACCCGCTAAGCGATAACAGCCCTTACTCAAAAATGGTTAGTGAGAACCTTGATGGGTGGCAAGCAGAGATGAAGGCAAAAATGCAAAAAGTGCATAAGCGCTAAGTGGTCATACTGCCGCCATTTTCTTGACTTGGCGGCAGGTCAAATTTACGACGATACTCCCGACTAAAATGCGTTGGGCTTTCATAGCCAACTAAAAAGGCAACTTCTGATACAGATTTGTTTTCAAGCAACAGTGCTTTTGCCTTTATTAAGCGTAGATCTTTTTGGTATTGTAGCGGCGTTAGGCCTGTTATTTGTTTGAAGTGCTGATGAAAGGATGCAGCGCTCATGCCGCATAATTTTGCCAAGTCTGTTATATTCAGCAGCGTGTGAAACTCGTTTTTTATGTGATTGGTCGCTTTGGAAATTCGGCTTGCGTGGCTGCTAGAGACAATGATATCGCGCAGCATTCTGCCAATGGGGCTTAGTAAAAGACGATAATGGATCTCTCTCAAAATTGAAGGCGCTAAGACCTCAGCGTCTAACGGGCTTTGCATCAATTCGACATAGCGCAGCAAAGGCTCTAGCCAAGCCTCATCGGCCTGATCTATCGCAAATGCGTTTGAAGCGATGTCAGGTAAAGGTGCATCCGCAACCAGATTATAGAGACTTCTGGTGAGGCCAAGATCAAGCGAAAGGATAAGCGCGATGTAAGGTTCATCCTTACTGGCCTTGGTGATTTTAGAAACCACAGGCAAATCATGGCTCACTACCAGTGCGTCGCCTACATTCAAATTTGCGCTTAATTCACCAATAGAGCTAATTTTACTCCCTTGAAGGATTAGGCAGAGCACAGGTTCATATATTACGCATTCAATTTCGCTTACAGCATTTCGGCAATAGAATGACAAATTTGGAATGTCAGTCGTAATAGAGCTGTCAGTAGCAATAATTTGCTTTGATAGCGTCTTGATGTCGGTAAATTTTGAATTCTTATCCATTTTTTAGCAGTAGCATATTTTTCACTGTACTCTACCAAAAATCTAGTAAATTATAGGAGTAGGCAGATCTATCAGAGAATATGGCTCGTTAAAACGCCATTTTCTATATATCTTCGGCTTAAGAAAAATAGCAGATAAAGGTAGCTTTCAATGTCTACAGTTTCAAATCAGTTTCCAGAATATAAAACCCATCAAGCTAAATATGATGCCATTGATCCAAGTACGGACTTAAAAAATAGTGCAAACGGAAAGGTGGTTTTTATTGCTGGCGGTTCTCGCGGCAT
>JBGCEA010000098.1:0-7710 GCA_045105915.1 Nitratireductor sp. | reverse complement strand
ACTGCATTCTTCCATTTGGGTAATTTGGTGGAATTTGGTGATACTTCAGAAATTTTCATGAATCCCAAAGACGAGCGAACACAAAACTACATTACAGGCCGCATAGGTTAGGAAATTAACATGGATAATGCACATATTGTAAAATCATTCGATGAAGAGCTTAGTCAAATTGAAAGCCATATCATTGAAATGGGCGGTATTGTTGAAGCGCAAATTAGCAATTGCGTAATTGCGCTATTGGCGCGAGACTATGAGTTGGCTCAAAAGGTGAGGGCTGATGATAAGCGCGTTGATTTGTTTGAAGTTGAGATTAATGAGCTTATTCTTAAAACGCTTGCACTTCGCCAACCTTTGGCTGCAGATTTGCGCAGTGTTATTTGTGCGCTTAAGGTTTTGGCTAATTTAGAGCGAATAGGCGATTATGCTAAAAATATTGCCAAGCGTTCTCAAGTTTTGGCAGATGTGAGTAGCGTTGGTACTGCCGAAAAAACTATCAAGCGCATGGGCGATATGGTCGCAAAAATGGTTTCAGATGTTTTAAATGCATATGTTGCCAAAGATTTGGCAATGGCAGAAGAGTTGCGATTGCGTGATGAAGATGTTGACCATATGCACAACACATTGTTTCGAGAGTTGTTGACTTATATGATGGAAGACCCTCGTAATATTACGGCTTGTATGCATATGCTCTTCATTGCCAAAAATTTAGAACGCATGGGAGACCATGCCACCTCTATAGCGGAACAAATTCATTATGTTGTCACAGGCTCTTTGCCGGTTGATAGTAGGCCAAAGGGTGATAAAACCAGTCAGATGGTTATAGAAAATATTGATAAAGAAAATGGCTGATAATGGTGCAATAAAAGTTTTAATCGTTGAAGATGAGCCTTCGCAAATGGAGCTCTTAAAGTATAACTTTGAGAGTGAGGGGTATAAAATAAGCACGGCTTGCGATGGCGAAGAAGGTTTGCTTTTAGCGCAAGAGCAATTACCAGATTTGTTGGTACTTGATTGGATGCTACCAAAACTTTCTGGCATTGAAGTATGCAGGCAATTAAAAGCGCAAAAAGAAACAAAACATATACCTATCATCATGCTAACCGCACGCGGTGAAGAAAATGACAAGGTGAAGGGTTTGGATATTGGCGCTGATGATTATATTGTTAAGCCATATTCTGTGGGCGAATTATTAGCGCGCGCAAGGGCATCTATTCGCCGCACAAACCCAAGTGCTGCAGGTGAAGTGATTGAGTATGCTGATGTTACGGTAGACGTTGAAAAAATCAGAGTTCTGCGTAACGAATTGCCTGTAAAAATGGGTCCAACAGAATTTAAATTATTGTGTGTCTTTATTTCGCGTCCTGGGCGTGTGTGGACAAGAGATCAATTGCTTGAGCGTGTTTGGGAACATGATTTAGATATTGATGATCGCACCGTTGATGTGCATGTTGCGCGGCTTCGTAAAGCTTTAAAGCAAGAAGGTAAGTCTGATTTGATCAGAACTGTTCGCTCTGCTGGCTATTCATTAGATAAAGATGGATAGATTTGCGTTTGATAAAATGAGTTAAACTAAATTACTCTGTAAATTGATGTTGTTAGCCTATGCTTAGTTTGCTAAAGGGGGCACTAAATTGGCAGGTTTATATTCTGCTGTCTTTAGTTTTTCTTATTTTTAGGCGACTTTGTATATGTCTTATCGTTTAGTGGCAGATGTGGGTGGAACCAATTCTCGTTTGGCAATTTGTCATGATGGGGCGATCTTATTAGATACGCGCAAAACCTATACAAATGCCAATTGGGACAGCCTTTATATTATTATTGAAGATTATCTAAAAAGCGAGCAAATGCTGGCTGGTAAGATTAGTGATGCTCAAATAACAGAAATGGTGGTTGGTGTTGCTGGGCCAGTGCAGGGCGCTAGCGCAATGCTCACCAATCATAAATGGCACATTGAAGTAGATGTTTTAAAAACTAAATTTGAATGCGAAAATGTTTGTCTGCTAAATGATTTATCTGCGCTTGGCTATGCAACTGGCGCCCTAAAAGATGCTGGCTTAAAGCCAGTGCACGGGGCTGTGCCCTCGCACCAAAACATAGAACAATCGCTTGTTGTGGGTGTTGGGACGGGGTGTAATGTGAGCCCTGTTTTGAAAAAAGGCGATGGGTTGTTTTGCTCTATTGCTGAGGCTGGCCATGTGGGCATGCCGCAAAGCATTCGTGATGAACTTTTAAGACTTGGTCTTGATAGATCTGATTTTCCGACCGTTGAACATTTGTTCTCAGGGCGCGGCTTTACTGCGTTTTGTCGTAAAATGGCTAAAGATGATACCCTTGAGGGTAAAGGCGTTATCTTAGTTTATGGTACGCCAGAGGCTGCCAATATAAGTGCAATAGTAGATGAATATGCCGTTTTGCTTGGGCATTTGCTTCGAGAAATGTATTTGTCTTACATGCCATCGCACGGCATCTATTTGGCAGGTAGCGTCGCAAGAGCTGTTATCGAGAAAGCCCCGCAAAAATGCTTAGATGTGGTTTTAGAGCCAAGCAAGTTTTATCAAAGCCATAATGTGCCGGTATGGGTGATTGAAGAAGATAGTGCTGCTTTATTTGGCTGCGCTAATTATTCTAACTTTTAACCAAAAGTGCTTGGCGGGTTTTGAGGCTCGTTATTAGTGTTCTTTTCCGTGCCGTTTTGATCTGCATTTTCGTGCACAATTGTTCGTGTCGGAAATGGTATGTCAATATTGGCAGCATCTAGCGCTTCTTTCACTTTGCGCTTCATGTCTGCTTGATATTGAAAATATTCATCTGAATTGCACCAAACTCTAACCAAAAAATCGACACTGCTGGCATTAAGTTCATCTACTTGAATGAACATTGGCGGCTCAGTGTGCGATCTTTCGTCAGACATAATCGTGTCACGAATAACGCTTTCTGCTTGGGCTAAGTTTACGCCATAGCCAACGCCAAATTTCCATTGCGCGCGTCTTGTTGGATAAACCGAATAATTGTAAAGCGTGTTGCCCCATACATTTGAATTTGGAATAACCACTTTGACATTACTTAAGCTGGCGACTTCTGTGTAGTTGAGGGTGATGTCTTTAACTGTGCCTATAATGCTGTCGATTTGAACAAAATCACCAATTTTAAATGGACGAAATAATACGATCATCATGCCTGCAGCAACATTTGAGAGTGTGCCTTGCAAGGCCAAACCAATAGCAAGGCCAGCTGCGCCAAAGATAGCTACAATAGAAGTTGTTTGAATGCCAAAGGTGTTGAGCACAAACAGCCCTGTAAAGGCCAATATAGTGTAGCGGGTAATGTTGCTTAAAAAGCCAAAAAGCGTGTCGTCTAAGCGGGCGGTCATTGTGCCCAGTTTTCTAATGCGGCGCGCTAAAATGCCTGAAATCAAAAACCCCAAAAATATGATGAGCGCCGCACTTAAAATATTGCCAAGCAAGTTTACAAACACATCGATGGTCAAAAAATCGGCGATTGATTTTCCATTATAGATTTCAATTTTAAGAAGGCTATTTAGCCAGTCCATAATATGCTCCGCACTTTGTTTGCAAAATCAGTGTTCATATGATTTGGCTGAAAACTATCATTATCTTTTTAAAAATAGATGCACAAGAGCGAGTAGTTAAGTTCTAGGCGTTTAGGCCTCGCTCATGTTTGAAAGGTTTAGAATGAATTATGATTGTTATTTTCAAAATACTCTGACAAGCTGAAATTTGAATGTTTTATTTCTGATGTTACTGGGAGGGGAATATGAGCAAAGAGCAGTTAAAAGGCTGGAACCACGTTCCCAATGTTCCCATTAAAGTGTCGCCTTTTTTTAGCTGGCCACCAAACCCAAAAGCTATGTTTTCTTGGGTGTGGAATGCTTGGTTTTTGATTTCTGAAAAACTCATCATTGTGGGCATTGCCTTTATCTCATTATACTATTTTCAACCGCCACTTGAAGAGACGAAGACATTTGCATTTGGCTGGATAGCACAAATGTATATTCGAAATTTAGTTTTGATGTGCCTAGTGGCAGGTGGTTTGCATTTGTATTTTTATACATTCACCAAGCAGGGGCAAAAACTACGATATGATCCGCGTGCCTTAATGAAAAATGGCAAGCAGTTCACGCTTGGTGGGCAGATAAAAGACAATATGTTTTGGACGCTCGCAAGTGGCGTGAGTATATGGACCGCTTATGAGGTATTGCTATTTTGGGCTATGGCAAATGGCTATGCACCAGTGCTTAACAGGCAGACGAGCCCAATTTGGTTTATTGCGCTTTTCTTGTTTGTACCAGTTTGGGAGAGCTTTTACTTTTATTGGATACATAGGCTTTTGCATGTTCCGTTCTTTTATAAGCACTTTCATGCATTGCATCACAGAAATATAAATGTTGGCCCTTGGTCTGGGCTTTCTATGCATCCAGTTGAGCATATCATTTATTTGGGCTCTATATTGATCCACTTTCTTGTGATCTCTCATCCCGTGCATATCTTGTTTCATTTGCAATATACAACACTAACCGCTGCAACCACACATACTGGCTATGAAGGGCTAATGGTAAAAGACAAAAACCGGTTGGCACTTGGCACTTTTCATCACCAAATGCATCACCGTTATTTTGAGTGTAATTATGGTTCACTTGAAATACCGTGGGACAAATTATTTGGATCGTTTCATGATGGTACGCAAGAAGCAGATGCGCGAATGAAAGAGCGTCGTAAGCGCATTATGGGCGGTTAAATTTAATGGTTGTGGCGATAAATTTCGTTTTCATTCAGCGCATTTGTGTGCCTAAATAGCGCTTTATAAAAGTAATGTGGAACGTTTATGCCTGATATTTTTAAAGCCTCATTTACCCAGCAACGTGCATTGCCTATAAAAGCTGTTGAGGCTGCTCATACGGTTTTAGAAAATGCACGCATTCACCGCTATGGGGCGGTTGCTGACGAGTTAAGTGAAGCTGCAATTTTAGAGCAAGAATATGCCAAATGGCAGGGCGCTAAATATTGCCTTGCTTGTGCTTCTGGTGGGCAGGCCATGCAAGTGGCGCTTCGTGCTTTAAAAATACAACACAATGAACCCGTTCTCACCAATGGCTTTACGCTTGCCCCAGTGCCTGGCGCTATTGCGGCTGTTGGGGCTAAGCCTGTTTTGGTTGAAATAAATGATGATTTGGTCATTGATTGCGATGATTTGGATAAAAAGGCAAAGGCTAGCGGCGCGCGTATTTTGTTGCTCTCGCACATGCGTGGTCACTTAGCAGATATGGATTTGCTGGTTGAGGTTTGTAAAGCTAATGGCGTGACCATTGTAGAAGATTGCGCGCACACAATGGGCGCAACATGGGATGGCATAAAAAGTGGTAACTTTGGCCATATCGCGTGTTTTTCTACGCAGACTTATAAGCATGTAAATTCGGGCGAGGGTGGGCTTCTTACCACTAATGATCCAGACGTTATGGCAAGGGCTATTATACTGTCTGGCTCGTATATGAATTATGCGCGCCATGGGGCTGCGCCTGAAGAGAAGCATTTTGATTTTCCAAAATATGAATGCCCTAATATGTCTGCCAGAATGGACAATTTACGGGCTTCTATTCTTTCGCCACAGATTGATGAATTAGATGAGGCGATTTCGTCTTGGAATGAGCGCCATGATATTGTTGCTAATATTCTATCTACATTAGAGCCAATTGTGGCTTTGCCAAAACAGCATACAAAAGCGGTGCGTGTTGGCAGTTCTTTGCAATTTAGAGTGCCAAATATATCGCAAGAAAAAGTGCTGAAATTGCTTGAAGATTTGGCAAAGCGCGGTGTGGAACTTAAATGGTTTGGACGCGATGAGCCAGCTGGCTTTACCTCGATGCACCAGCACTGGACATATGTTGAGCCACAAGAATTGCCTGTAACTGATAAGCTCTTAGAGGGGCTGTTTGATATTCGTTTGCCGCTCAGTTTTAGCCTAGAAGAATGCCACCAACTTGGTGAAATTCTTTTAGATGAACTTAAAAAAACGGCCAGCTGAGAACACCCAGCCGGCCGATAATTGTTTTATATAAACGAGTGCTTATCCAAAATTGTTAAGTAGCAAGAAGAAGCCTGCTGAGATAAGCGCTGCGGCCGGAACCGTGATAACCCATGCAGCAATGATGGTTAGGAAGTGAGAACGACGCACCAACTTGCGGTGCTTACGTTTTTTGCTATCTGCTTTTTTCACTTCTTTATCGATCATAGCGCCAACTTCTGTTTTATCAGAATTTGCACGCCAGTGTATCTCGCGAAAGAAACCAACGCCAAATACAGCGCCCACCGCAATGTGAGTAGAACTCACAGGTAGGCCAAGCCATGAAGCGATAATAACCGTGATAGCAGCTGAAAGCGCCACACAATAAGCGCGCAGTGGGTTTAGCTTTGTAATGCGCTCACCCACCATGCGAATTAGTTTTGGGCCAAACAATAGTAGGCCAAAAGAAATACCAAATGCACCAATGACCATAACCCAAATTGGAATAGATACTTTTGAAACCACTTCACCAGCTTCTACCGTGTGTACAATGGCAGCTAGTGGACCAACTGCATTTGCAACGTCGTTGGCGCCATGCGCGAAAGACAATAGAGCAGCAGCGCAAACAAGCGGCACTGTAAAGAGCTTACGAATAGACTCTTTGGTGTTTGGCATGTCTGCTGATTGACGTGCAATAAGCGGACGAGAGATGAAGTAAGACGCAACAGCAAAACCACCACCAATTAATAGGGCAGTTTGAAGATCGATCTTAACAATTTTCTTCAAGCCTTTAACGGCAAGATAGGCAGAAAATGCACCAGCCATAATAGCAATTAGAACAGGAACCCAGCGGCGTGCCGCTTGAATTTTTTCTTCTCTGTCTGAAATGTTAGCTTTGATGAACCACAAGAATAGCGCAGCAACAAGGCCGCCAAGCACGGGTGAGATAACCCAGCTTGCCGCAATCTTAGACATTGTGCCCCAGTTAACAGCCGCCATGCCAGCAGCTGCAATACCTGCGCCCATTACCCCGCCCACAATAGAGTGGGTTGTAGATACGGGTGCGCCAAGCCAAGTTGCAAGGTTAATCCAAACAGCGGCTGAAAGAAGCGCTGCGAACATCGCCCAAATAAAGGTTTGCGGATCGCCTACAGATGATGGGTCAATGATGCCTTTTGATATTGTGCCAACCACATCGCCGCCAGCTAAAAGCGCGCCAGCGCTTTCAAAGATAGCAGCAATAATAAGTGCGCCTACAATAGAAAGCGCTTTAGAGCCAACAGCAGGGCCAACATTGTTTGCTACATCGTTTGCACCAATGTTTAGCGCCATATAAGCGCCCACAGCTGCTGCTGCAATTATGATATAATTGTCAGAGCTTAACCCAAAATAGATGCTTGTAATAATGCCGACTAAAAGAATGAAGCCAAGGCCTAATGAAGGCGCTAAAAATTGCTGTCTTGTTTCGACTGTTGCTTGTTCTAAAGAGACTCTCGTTTTTAGATCTCTATCAAGCGTTTTATTTACTCTGGGATTTTTTGACATCTTTTCTATCCATCAGTGTCAGTTAGCTTAAGCACTTAAGTGCTTGTGCATTACCTGAAATGCTAAGTTTATATTTTGGAAACCCATTACAGCTATTTTTTTAAAACTCAAGCCAATATTGCTTTTCAATTCATATGTTTGACTGGT
>JBGCEA010000097.1:0-5971 GCA_045105915.1 Nitratireductor sp. | reverse complement strand
AAAGGAAGGCTAAGCTTAATAGTAGAACCTAAAGTTGGTGTCGATTGAATATCAACTTGCCCGCCTATACGCTCTATCGATTCTCGAACAACATCCATGCCAACACCCCTGCCAGATAATTTTGATACGTTATTGGCAGTTGAAAAGCCTGGTTCAAATATTAAATTGTCTATTTCTTGATTTGTGAGTTTTTCATTCTTTGATACAGACGCGTGTTTAATTCCCTTATCAATGGCTTGTTGTAGAACTTTTTCACGGTTTATACCTGCGCCATCATCTTTTACTTCAATCACTAGTTGATCCGCTATTTTTGTTGCACAAAGTGTAATTGTTCCAAATTCAGCCTTGCCTTGTGCCGCTCTTATATTTGGGCTCTCTATGCCATGCGCAACTGCGTTTCGTACAATATGCACTAATGGACTATAGAGTTTTGCTAACAATGCCTCTTCAATTTTGGTTTGTTCGCCCTCAATTACTACCTCCACCTTATTGCCTCTCATAAGCGTTGCTACTTGAACAACGTTTTTCATATGCATAAAGAGCGGTTTGATTTCTACTTTTGCATTAGTTGGTTGAGAACTCTTTGTGACGCCTAATGTTGGTAGCTTGTTTTCTTTAGCATTGAGATGAGAAGAAGGTTCTAGCGGTTCATCCAAAGTTAAAAACTGAAAAATATCATCATCATTTTTAGGTTTAGATATCTCGTTATCTTCACTAGTTTCTTGCTCAAATTCACCTAGGTTCAGATCATCAATATTTATTGCCTTAGGCTCAAAGTTTGCTTCTTCATCTGTATTTACATCAATTGTTAATTGGAGCTTAGAAGAGAGCTTATCAAAAACTATTGAAGCTTGAAGATGAGAGTTTTCATTGCCTCGTTTGGCATCTACTACAATTAGCTTTAGTGCATTTGCACATGCTTTAAGTAAGTCTATTGTTTGTTTGGTTATAAGCGATGCGTCTTCGCGTATTGCATCTAATGCGCTTTCAAAAATATGCGCTTGTTGCGTGAGTGTTTTAAGTTCAAACGAAGCCGCCCCACCCTTAATAGAATGCACCGCTCGAAAAAGCGTATTAATTACGTCAGTGTTTGGACGTTCAATACGTAGTGCATCTATGCCATTTTCAAGCTCGCTAATTTGTTCATCACAATCGCTAAAAAAGATATTCCTTATGAAATCTTTACTTAGGCGCTCATCTTCTAAGCTGTTTGTATCATTCAGCTTTGTTGCATTGCTGCTCTTCATTTAAGCCCCTTATCATGCGCAGAATTTTAAGTTGTTGCACAACTCAAATCGTTCTGAATCACAGAACAAAAACATAATCTTTAACGAAGCTTGCCTCTGGCTGGCGTTTTAAGAGGAGTTAATAATAGATACTTATAAAATACCCATAGCTACGAACACGCAAATATAGACTGCCAGTATTCGCTAGTGTTGCACTGCTACTAAATTCTTTTCTCTTAATAAATACGAATACGCTTTAGCGTGGCGATGTGATTATTGCTATTAGCCAAGCTTATACTCGTTATGCATGCGTTGAAACACATCAACGCCCATTTGCTTGAGAAGGAAAATAATATCAATCGGCACCCAGTTTTCGCGGATCAAGCCTTCATCATGGTGATAAAAATCCATGACGCGCATTTGCAGCAATTTGCCAGTAGCGCCAGAACCTAAATATTCACCATCATGGGGTGAAACGACACTTGGCCACCCGCCTGTTACTGAAAAATTGCCATCGCCAACACGAATATAATGGCCAGCATTTAGCTCTTTCATGAGTTCTTCTTTGCCTTCCCATAACGAACTGCTCATACGGTTTGGAAATGCAAGACGAAATGGCAATTGATGGTAATCAACAAACCCCGGTAATGAGCGTGTTGTGCCCACACCGCTTGGACCATACCACATCATTTTTGGGTGCCAATATTTCTTTTGCTCCATGTTAATGAGGCCTTCGCGCGTAAAATGCTCAGGGCCATTATTGTCGCCCAAAGATTTTTGCATCAAAAGGGTTTGTTCTAAATTTGCAGCCGATAATACCGGATCATTTGGCGCTAGCTGAATGCCATCGCCAGTATTGGGGCCTGACCAGCGCCCCTCTGCGCCCGTACTTGGTGGCAGCGGCCAAAAGCCAGCTTGGCGAATGACATCTAATACGTCCCATAAGCAATTGCTTTGAACGATTTTGCCATCTTTAATCTCGTGCACTTCGCCATAACGAATGTAAACTGGATGCCCTGTTGCGCGAATGGTGAGCCAGTCTTTTTCAAAGTTTGCACAATAATGCCCTACACTTGCAATGTATTGGCGCCCCTCATATGTGCCTGCCATAAAAATTGAATCGCGGCGCTCCATATCAGGAAAGCTTGCCTTTAATGGGCGCCAAATATTTTCTAATAAGGCTTTCGTGCCGTTTTGTTCATTCATTGGTTCAGAGCCGCGCCAAGCAACATCTTTTGTAAATAGAGCATTAATGTTTTGCTCTAAATCTTCATTGCTACTCTCGCTGAGTTGGTGCAATGATTTGTAAAATTTAACTCTATCTACCTGTTCCATTACCGCTTTCGCCTTGTTTATTCACAAACACATAACTCGGCTTGCATTCGTATGCAAGGA
The DNA here is from genome assembly GCA_045105915.1 of Nitratireductor sp. Lineage (GTDB taxonomy): Bacteria > Pseudomonadota > Alphaproteobacteria > Rhizobiales > Rhizobiaceae > Salaquimonas. Next base: position 3,350 of record JBGCEA010000097.1, on the reverse strand, counting down.
GTGCTAGCTTTTTTATTATATATGCAAAAAGCATCTTAAAATTTGTTGCTATCTGCATTTTTAGAAATTTTTTGGAGGAAAAAGATGAAACATTTAATCAAGAGTAGCTTGCTCGTAACTACGTTATTAGCAAGTTCATCAATGGTGCACGCCGCGGGGCACGGCTGCACTGTTGATGGGGGTCGTGTAAACATTATCGGCAATGAATTCCCTGCAATTCAAACTGTTGTTGCAGGCGCAACTAAATGTTCTGGTGTTGAGGTTACTAGCAACCTAACTAAAGAGCACCGCGACCTTCAAGTTGCTGCACTAAAAGCAAACCCAGCAGAATATACATCAGCGATTGTTGCAAACTCTTCAATTGTACCACTTATCAATGATGGCTTAATTCGCCCTCTAGACGATCTAGTTGCAAAATATGGTGAAGGCCTGAAGAAAAACCAGCTTATCACTATCGATGGTAAGGTCATGGCAGTTGCGTTTATGGCTAACGCTCAGCACCTTATGTATCGTAAAGACATTTTAGCAAAAGTTGGCGCTGATGTGCCTAAGTCTTACGAAGACGTTGTAGCCGTTGCTAAAATGATCAAAGACAAAGGCATTATGAATTACCCACTAACAGGTACATTCAAGTCTGGCTGGAACTTGGGCGAAGAGTTCGTGAATATGTATATGGGCACTGGCGGCGCAATGTTTAAAGACGGCACTGCAGAGGTTTCTGTAAATAACGCAAATGGCGTTAAAGCTTTGAACATGATGAAAAGCTTAACTGAATACATGAACCCAGATTTCCTTACATATGATTCAAATGCTGCGGCAGCTGAATGGGAAGCTGGTAATGTTGCTGTTATGAATCTTTGGGGTTCGCGCGCAGCGCCAATCACAGACGATGAAGGCTCAACGCCTGAAATCGTTTCAAACACAATGTTTGCATCTGCACCAACACTTGGTGGCGGCTCAACACCTGCAACAACATTGTGGTGGGATGGTTTTACCATTGCAGCAAACATTTCAGATGAAGATGCAGCAGCTACTTTCCAAGCAATGATGAATGGTATTAAACCAGGTTCATTGACTGAAGAGACTGCAAAGCAAACTGTATGGTTGATCGATGGCTACACACCATCAGCAACTGCAAAAGGTGTTTTTGCAACTGCAAATGCAGGTGCTAAGCCATATCCAATGTTGCCATTTGGTGGCCTACTGCACACAGCAGCAGGCGCTGAGTTAGCTGACTTCTTGCAAGGCAAGGAAAGCGCTGAACAAGCACTGACTGACATTGAAGCTGCATATAATACAGCAGCAAAAGAAAAAGGCTTCTTGAAATAAGAAGCATTGAGCGCCGGTTAAGTGCCGGCGCTTAATTTAACCCTCGTTACCAATAACCGCACGTTTTTCACTCTGGTTTTACCGGAAGGATTTTGCTTTGGCGCATCGTACATTTTTTTGGTTTTTCCTACCCTCTGCTCTTGCAATGTTTTTATTCATTGCATTGCCAATTGGGTCTGTCTTGTTGCAATCTTTGCATTCGCAGCACGACCAAGTTTTAAGAGAAGTTGAAAGCTGCTCTGTTTTTTCTTGCGAAAAATCAATTATTGTTGATGCCGAAGCCACACAAAAGCTTTATGAAACTGAGCCGCTTGGCAAATATATAGGCCTATCAAATTATACCAATCGCGCTCATTTAGCCTTTCAAGAGGTGAGCGATTTATGGGCAAATACAAATAGTTTTTCTGACCTGATTTCTGGCATGTATAATTTGCCATTTTATAAGGCGCTTGGTTTTACATTGGCTTATACTGCCATTGTTACACCCCTTGTGATCGTACTTGGCTTTTGTATTGCGATTGCAGTCAATACAGTGGCAGCGCGCCTTAAAGGCCCTGTTATCTTCTTCTCACTTCTACCCATGATCATAACGCCGCTCATTGGTTCTTTGATCTTGTTTTGGATGATCGATTCACGCGGCATAATAGGAGCATCGCTTCAGGTGTTTTTCGAAAATCCTGACTTATCATTAAAAGCCTCCACCACCCTCACCTGGATTACTCTCATGACTTATGGTGTGTGGCACTCTGCGCCGTTTGCCTTTGTTGTGTTTTATGCAGGGCTTCAAACAGTGCCGCAAGACACATTAGAATCTGCCATGATAGATGGGGCATCGCGCTGGGAGCGAATACGCTACGTGGTCATACCTCATCTTGCGCCTTTGGCAGTATTTGTTGGCCTTATTCAATTAATGGATAATTTTAGAGTGTTTGAACCGGTGGTTGGCTTTAACGCAGAAGCACACGCAACCACCCTTTCATGGATTATCTACAAAGAAATGAAAGCCGATACGCCTTTGCTAAATTCTGCGGCAACCACTTCAATGCTCACCATTATTGGTGTGGCCATTTTACTAACGCCTGTGCTGATTCGTACATGGCGTGGATTTACGAGGTAACATGGCCAGCAACACACATCATATTGAGCAACCCAACATCGCGCAGGCAAGACCAACCTGGCTGAAAGTACTTTCTATTAGCTTTTTAGTGCTATGGCTTGTTATGGCGGCTTTTCCGTTCCTTTGGACGTTATGGGGCTCGTTCAAAGTTGAGAGCGATTTCTTTTCAAAAGCAGATTGGACCAATGCGCTGTTTGGCGTTCGCACGGTTATTGAAACTGGCTCTTCTTTTACGAGTGCTGGTTATGAAGGCGCTTGGGTGCAAGAAGAGTTTTGGAGAGCGGTTTTAAACACTGCACTTGTTGTGTGCTGTGTTGTGGTTATTTCCCTCACCTTTGGTGCGCTTGGTGGTTATGCGCTTTCGCGCTCAAACTATAAATATACATTTGTGCTGCTTATTGTGGCGCTCATTTTTAGAGCCATGCCGCATATCACATTGGTGTCTGGTTATTTGTTGCCTTTCTTTGAATGGAATTTGTGGGGGCATCTTTCAACAACTATCATCGTGATGGTTGCTATCAATCAGCCCTTCACATTGTGGATGCTACATTCGTTTTTCCAAAACATTCCAAAAGATTTAGATGAAAGTGCCATGATAGACGGCTGCACGCGTTTTCAAGCATTTCGATATGTTATTATTCCGGTTATGTGGCCGGGCGTAATTACTACTGGTTTGTTCTCATTCTTGCTGGCCTATAATGACTTTGCGGTTACTGCCCTTTTGCTTTCTAAAGAGAACCAAACCATGGTTCCAAAAATCGCGAGTTTCTTAGGCTCAACCCAAGAAGCAGGCAATGTTATGTTTGCGGTGGCGGCTGTTGTATCAGCCTCTGCCCCCCTCTTTTTACTCGTCTTATTTTTCCAACGCCAAATTGTCAGCGGGCTTACTGCTGGCGCTGTTAAG
>JBGCEA010000096.1:0-3525 GCA_045105915.1 Nitratireductor sp. | reverse complement strand
CCAATGTGCCATCTGCATTGCGCCGCGCAATATGAAACATCAAACCAGATTCAACATTGTTAAATTCGCCCTCACGCACAACCAAAGAAATAAGATCAGCATTCATACTGCTCACAATATTTTTGAGCTTGGTTAAAGAGAGCGGCATAACAAAATGCCCCACCATGCCAGCACCAAGCGAGCAAATAAGTGCAATAATTAGAAATGGCTTCACAACAATTTTGTTAGAGGCACCACTGGCTGTAATCACCACCAATTCAGAATTGGTATTCATTGCATTGATGGTGTGCCCCGTAGAAATGAGAAGCGCTATTGGAATAATGGCTAATAAAAGCCCTGGAACAGCCAAAAAAGTAATCGTGAAATAGGTCAGCAAAGACTGACCATTGCTCGAAATCACATCAATTTTTGTAAGCGCTTGAATGATCCAAATAACACCAGATAATGAAAACAAAACGGCAAGAAAAGCAAAAATTGCTTTTGAAAATATATACCGCTCTAAAAGTTTCATTCATTAACTCTTTAAATATGTTTGGCTGGAGCCAATATTGACCCAAATTTGAGCTGTAAAGCTACGCTTTATTGCTTCGCAACGACTCATCTTTTTCTTTTTGCCAATATGCCAGCCAATCGTTGGCTTATCAAACCCTATAGCAATTTTGACCTTTAAAACCAAAAAAGTTATGCTTTTAAATAATGGCGATCATGAGAATGCCATGCATTAATCAAAAAACAATAATTGATCTAATGAGAAGAAAAGAACGTAAAAAAAGAAACAGGCTTAAATCATAAACAATTAAAGGTGCACCTAATGACTGAAATGCTAAAACAAAACAGTCTAAAAACACAAAGCAACCTATACATTGCGCCCCTCTTTTTAAGCCTCATTTGTTATGTATTTCTCATTTCAGTCGCAAATGCTCAAAAAGAGGTTGAGATAAAAGACCCTGCCTCAAACATGTCTATTCAAACAGTCATCACTGACCAATTAGATGCTTTTAAAAGACAAGATAATTTAAGAGCGTTTTCTCATGCCGCGCCAAATATCAAGCAACTCTTTGTAAATGCAGATAATTTTATCTTAATGGTAAAGCGCGGCTACCCAGCTTTATATGCAAGCAAGCTGGTTGAATATGGCAGAACAAAACAAGTTGATGCCGACTTTTACCAAGAGGTCATAGTCATAGATCCAAAAGGCAATCAGTGGAAAGCCGTTTATGTATTATCAAAACAAGATGACGGTAGCTGGAAAATTAAAGGCGTTCAAATAATCAAAGACAGCAAAACAGCGACTTAAGAATTGCCAATTGCATTAATCAATTGAACTAATCAATACAATTTACAAAGCAGCAATATCGCCTTTAGCCCATTGCTCTTTTGTGGCTGCTTTAAAGTCTTCAAATGTGCCGTTTTCAATAGAATCTCTAATGCCCTGCATCAAGCTTTGGTAATAAGCCAAATTATTCCAAGTGAGCAGCATGCCGCCCAAACTCTCATTCGCTTTGGTCAAATGATGCAAATATGCTCTTGAATAATCACGCGCCGCTGGGCAATCGCTCATTTCATCAAGGGGTCTATGATCTTCTTGGTGACGTGCATTTTTTAGATTGATTTTGCCATAACGCGTAAAGGCCAAATTGTGGCGCCCAGCCCTTGTAGGCATTACGCAATCAAACATATCAACACCGCGCGCAACCGCCTCTATCATATCATCTGGCGTGCCAACGCCCATCAAATAACGCGGCTTTTCATCAGGCATTGCAGGTGTAGTTTCATCTAAGGTTGCAAGCATCACTTCTTGAGGTTCGCCAACAGCCAGCCCACCAATAGAATATCCCTTTAAATCCATAGCCGCCAATTCAGTTGCAGACTTAATTCGAAGGTCAATTTTATCGCCGCCTTGCACAATACCAAACATGGCCTTGCCAACTTGATTGCCAAATGCATTTGCCGAGCGCTCAGCCCAGCGCAATGACAATTCCATAGCGCGTTTAATTTCATTATATTCAGCTGGCAATGCAATACATTCATCAAGCTGCATTTGAATATCAGAACCCAGCAATCCCTGAATTTCTATAGAGCGCTCTGGTGACATTTCAAATTTAGCGCCATCAATATGAGATTTAAAAGTGACGCTTTTTTCAGTTAGCTTTCTAAGCGCAGATAAAGACATTACCTGAAAACCACCACTGTCTGTGAGAATTGGCCCAGACCAATTGCTAAACTTGTGCAAGCCACCAAGCTTAGCAACACGCTCTGCACTGGGGCGCAGCATTAAATGATAGGTATTACCAAGAATAATATCAGCACCAAGCTCTTTTACTTGGCTCATATACATAGCCTTAACTGTGCCAGCAGTACCAACCGGCATAAAAGCAGGTGTGCGAATTGTGCCGCGCGGCATAGTAATTTCACCGCGTCTTGCTTTGCCATCGCGCGCTAAAATATTAAATTCAAAATCTTGTGCGTCTAGTGCTTGCTTTTCGTCTTGCATCATTTTTTCATTCATTTGTCAGCTTTATAAAGCAGACTAGAATCTCCATAAGAGTAAAATCTATAGCCATTTGAGATGGCGTGTTTGTAGGCTTTTTTCATTGTTTCAACACCGCTAAAGGCAGATACCAACATCATTAGAGTAGATTTTGGAAGATGAAAATTAGTCATCAACATATCGACAAATTTAAACTTAAAACCAGGCGTTATAAAAATATCAGTCGCGCCCTCAAAAGCATGCAAAGTGCCCTTTTCATCTACTGCGCTTTCTAAAAGTCTGAGCGATGTTGTGCCAACACTTACAATTCGTCCACCACGCTGTTTGACTTCATTTAACGCATCTGCCGTTTGCTTGCTTACAATACCGCGCTCATAATGCATTTTATGATCATCCGTATCATCAGCCTTTACAGGCAAAAATGTACCTGCACCTACATGCAGCGTAACAAAATGACGCTCAATTCCAGCATCGTCTAGCGCAGCAAATAAAGCATCAGTAAAATGAAGCCCTGCAGTTGGCGCTGCTACTGCACCCTCATCTTGCGCATAGATTGTTTGATAATCTTTTCTATCTTGAGCGTCTTCTGCGCGCTTAAGAGCAATATATGGGGGCAATGGAATGTGCCCCTCGCTCACCAATGCTTCATCTAAATTTGAGCCAGACAAATCAAAGGTGAGTTCCACCTCGCCCTCAAGTCCTTTTTTAGTCACAACACAATCAAGTGCAGAGTTGAATGAACCAAATTCAACGCGGTCTCCAACAACCAGCTTTTTAGAACCGCGTACAAATGCAAGCCAAATATTGTCAGACACGCGCATATGCAAAGTTGCACTAATTTGCGCAACAGAATTGCCACCTTGTGGATTTGGACGCGAACGCGTGCCTTCTAATTGAGCAGGAATAACCTTGGTATCGTTCAAGACAAGCGCATCCCCTTTTTTCAAAAAGCTAGGCAAATCTTTCACACTATGATCGCTGAGTTCTGTTGTATTATTTAATGGATCAACAACCAGCATTTTTGCGCTGTCTTT
>JBGCEA010000095.1:0-3107 GCA_045105915.1 Nitratireductor sp. | reverse complement strand
GCCGAGTGGTTTTCAACGCCAACTGACAAACACCAAATGGCGTATAAAGGGTTTGTTGCTTTTGGATTAGAACATTTAGCAAAAGCCAAACTTGAATTATCACATATTGATAAAGCTAAACATTATTCTTTTTTAAGTTTGGTACATGCAGAACAAACACTTAAGCTTGCTGATAAAAAGCAATTTAGCAAACAAGATACGATTTATATCTCACCCTTGGTTCGCCAATGGGTTTTGTTCAAAGCTTCTTTGTTTGGTATTTAAATTCAATAGGAAGTTTAAGACATGCAATTGAGCGCAGAAAAAATTATTGCAGAACTTAATATGCAAAAGCACCCAGAAGGCGGGTATTATGCAGAAACGTTTCGCGATGAAAAAACCAATGATGGTAGAAGCGTTGGCACTGCTATTTATTTTTTATTACAATCTGGTGAGCAATCTCATTGGCATACAGTCGATGCGAGTGAGATATGGTTTTATCACGCTGGCGCACCTTTAGAGCTCAGCGTATGTGCAGATAAAGGCAAAAAACGCATTATTATGCTTGGGCCAGATATTTTAAACGGTGAGCGCCCACAAGGTGTAGTGCCAGCAGGTGAATGGCAAAGCGCAAAAAGTACGGGCGAGTGGACTTTGGTGAGCTGCACTGTATCACCTGGTTTTGAGTTTGAGCATTTTGTATTAGCGCCTGCTGGTTGGACGCCAGAGCAGGGCTAAAACCACTCTTTTTTTTATTTAAGTTTGAGAGTCTAACCAAGCATTAAAGTCGCGTTGTGCGCGCAATGAATATTCTTTTTTCTTAGCCAATTGTTTGTCTTTACCGCGCCAGCGCTTAATGCCTTCTGGCTTTTTAAGCTTTTCACTCAAAGGTGGAAACAGTCCAAAATTCACATTCATTGGCTGAAACGATCTACGCGTTTTTTCATTGCTTGTACCATCATCATCATAGGCTACATGGCCAGTTGTAATGTGATGCAATAAAGCGCCCATGGCTGTGGTAATTGGCGGTTGCTCAATCGTGTTGCCAAGCATTTCTTGGGCCGCAAAACGCGCCGCTAAAATGCCAATGGAAGCTGATTCAATATAGCCTTCACAGCCCGTTATTTGCCCAGCAAAGCGAATATGTTCAAGGCCTTTTAAGCGTAGTTTTTCATCGAGTAATTTTGGCGAATTTAAATAAGTATTTCTATGCAGACCGCCAAGGCGCGCAAATTCTGCATTTTCTAGGCCAGGGATTTGGCGCAAAATATTGGTTTGTTCGCCATATTTTAATTTGGTTTGAAAACCTACCATATTGTAAAGCGTGCCAAGCATGTTGTCTTGTCTTAGTTGCACAACTGCATAGGGCTTGTTTTCTGGGTCGTGTTCATTTGTCAAACCCATTGGCTTCATTGGGCCATGGCGCAATGTTTCAGAGCCGCGCTCTGCCATAACTTCAATTGGCAAACATCCATCGAAGTATGGAACATTTTCCCATTGTTTGAACTCGGCTTTTTCGCCATCAATTAGTGATTTAATGAAAGTGTTATATTGCTCTTCATTCATTGGGCAGTTGATATAGTCTTTGCCATTGCCGCCAGGGCCTACTTTATCGTAGCGCGATTGAAACCAAGCTTTTGAAAAATCGATACTGTCAAAATGAACGATGGGTGCAATTGCATCAAAAAAGGCCAGTGCATCTGCGCCTGTAGCTTTTGCAATTTCTTCTGCAAGTGAAGGCGCTGTTAAAGGGCCAGTTGCTATAATGGTTTGGCCCCATTCTTTTGGGGGTAGGCCAGTTACTTCTTCGCGCTCAATTTCAATGTTTTCGTGTTCTTCAATCGCTTTTGTGACAGCTTGTGAAAACAAATCTCTATCTACTGCTAGGGCGCTGCCTGCTGGTACTTTGTGTGTGTCACCACATTGAATGATGAGCGAATTTGCATCGCGCATTTCGCGGTGCAAAACGCCTACGGCATTTGCGCTTGCATCGTCTGAGCGAAAAGAGTTTGAGCAAACAAGTTCGGCAAGTCCGTCTGTTTGGTGGGCTTCTGTGCCGCGCACTGGTCTCATTTCGTGTAAGACGACTTTGATGCCTAAATTGGCCGCTTGCCATGCAGCTTCAGAGCCCGCTAGCCCGCCGCCAATTATGTGTAATTTATTGCTCATGAAATTTTGCTATCTTCAGATTGAATGAAAGCAGCATTTAGCAGAAGAGGCTTTGATTTAACAGTGTTGTATTTGATTTATAAAAACAAAAACGCCCGATGTGGGATAACATCGAGCGTTTTTTCATGCCAAACCCCTGGGAGGAGAATGGGGGGCATATTCAGGTCTAATGGGATGATAGACCTGAAATCTAATTCTTATAGGCCAGTTTTAGCAACTGTCTGAATTGAACTACGGTGAATACCTAGATCATTCAATTCACGATTAGAAAGAGCTGATAGTTCGTTTACAGTACGACGGTAAGAGCGCCATTTTTTGTAATTGCCGATGATGTTCATTTTTTCTACCTTCTGCGGTTGAGGAAAACCATATTGTTTTCGCTTACAAGAAACATATAAGCGATAGCGAGCTATGTAACCAGTGTTGGTTTTGCAACTAAGCCATGCGCTGAATGCAGTTCATGATGGCGAAAATGTGTTCAAGAAATGAACAAAGTCTTAACGAATTTTGATGCGCTTTGTTTGAACATGCTATACTTATAGAGGTGATTTGGTTTTGAAGGTAATTTAATGACTACTGCTATTTCAGTTAAAAATGTTTCAAAAATTTATGATAATGGTTTTGAAGCGCTTAAGAATGTGAACCTTGATGTGAAGCAAGGTGAGATTATTGCGTTGCTTGGGCCAAATGGCGCTGGCAAGACAACGCTTATTTCTACTATCTGCGGGCTTGCAAATGCCAGCAGTGGCGCCATTCATGTGAATGGCTTTGATATTGTTGAAGACTTTCGCGAGACGAGATCGCTCATTGGCTTGGTGCCACAAGAGCTGACAACAGATGCTTTTGAAAGTGTGTGGGACACAACTTCTTTTAGCCGAGGACTGTTTGGCAAAAAGCCATCGCCACAATTGATAGAAGACATTTTAAAAGATTTGTCTTTGTGGGACAAAAAAGATGCA
>JBGCEA010000094.1:0-5868 GCA_045105915.1 Nitratireductor sp. | reverse complement strand
GGTGCTGATTTGCTTGAATTGGTACAGGCGGTTGAGGTGGATACTTCTGCATTAGAATCTGCTGAAAAAGCTGCCAATATGATCAACTTTTTACCTGAAGAGACCTCTGATAGTTTGGTTGAATATATTAAAAGCCAAAACCCAGCATTGGCGACTTCTATATCAAAAGCTCTATTTCGCTTTCCAATGTTGGAATTTTTGGACAAGCCAACAAGAGCGAAAATTATGGATGGTGTTGAAGCCTCTGATCTTTCCAAGGCGCTTATTGGTGGCAGTGATGGTTTGAAAGAAGCTGTGCTTGATGTAACCAGCCAAAGAAATAGAAGAATGATTGAATCTGAAATTGCACTTGGCGGCACGCCAGAAGCAATAGAAGCCGCCAGAAAGAAAGTGGCTTCTTATGTTCTCAAACTCGTTAAAGAGGGCGCAATCGAATTGCCTTCTCCTGATGAACTTGGAAACGAAGAGTAGGATTTTAGCTATCTATGTCTGAAGATAAAGACAGTAAAACCGAAGACCCTTCCCAGAAGAAGCTTCAAGATACTTTAGACAAGGGTAATGTTCCTTTCTCCAAAGAGATCACGAATGTGGCCTCTCTCTTTGCCATTATTATTGTTGCTTACTTTATGTTGCCAGCTTCTGCCAATGCACTCATGACATTGCTGCGTTCTATGTTTGCCAACATAAATGACTGGCCTTTGGAAAAGGGTGAAGAGGCGGCAAATTTGATCGGTATTATTGAAACGCAATTGGTGATTATTTTGATGCCATTGGTTTTGCCGCTTTTGGCGATTAGCTTGATGTCTTCATTTGCGCAAAACCAACCGCGTATGGTGCTTAATAGAATTGCGCCAAAGCTAGAGAAAATATCTTTGATGAAAGGCCTTAAGCGCCTGTTTGGTAAAGAGACAGCACGCGAATTTGCAAAGTCGCTCATAAAAATGGGCGGTGCTGGCTTTATCGCTTTTTCGGTTATGTATTATCACAGCGAATATATTGCATCGCTTATTATGGTAGATCCAAATGAGCTGCCGGGCGTGGTGCGCTCTTTGTTTTTAAAGCTCATTTTTGGCATTGCTATCACTATGATAACGCTTGGTGTTTTAGACTTTATTTGGGTCAATAAAGACTGGTTTGATAATTTGAAAATGACCAAGCAAGAAGTGAAGGATGAGACTAAGCAATCTGAGGGCGACCCGATGATGAAACAAAAGTCTCGCTCTATTGCGCAAGATCGATCTAGAAGACGCATGATATCGCAAGTAGATACTGCAACCATGGTGATCGCAAACCCAACACACTTTTCTGTGGCAATTAGATATGTGCCAGGTGTTGATAGTATTCCTGTGGTGGTTGCAAAAGGCCAAGACATTATTGCACTCAAAATTCGGGGCATTGCAGAGGCTAATAATATTCCAGTGTTTGAAGATAAGCCATTGGCGCGAGGTTTGTATAAAGTGGTGCAGATAGATAAAGATATTCCTTCAGAATTTTTCGTGCCTGTTGCGGCTCTTATAAAAGGCTTGATGAGCGCAGAGAAAAAAGCTGCACAAAATGTGCCGAGCGTGAGTGCAATGATATGATTGCAAGTTTTTCGAACGTGCTTAGCGAGCGCGAAGCTGTACTGTGCAATGCTATGAAGCAGATAGAAGGCGAATTGAGATTGATTGATCCTGTTTGCTATGCGGGGCATTTGGTTTTTGGAAATATGCCGGAAGTCCACGAGCAAATTGATGAGATTTTAGTTCGAAACTTTAAAGACTTTTCAGTCTCATTTGCTTGTACGGGCGAGGTGAAATCGTCATGGGATCATTCGCCTATAATTGGCTTAGATTTTGAGTATAGTTACAACCATATTTTTGCGTTTTTTAGGTTTGTCATATCGAATGGCGCCTCAAAAGTTGAGTTACATCATATTTCATTTGAAAGCTGCGATGAAACGCCTGAGCAAAACTCTGCAAATTTAGCTGCCTCGTTAAAAGAGGCTTATAAGCACTAAACCAAATTAAAACTGCCCCTTCTAATTCTAAGTAAGTTTCACGCAAGATAGGTTAGCTATCAAAAGTTGAGGTATTAGATAGGAGATAGGGGAAGATGTCAGAAGTTTACTTAAGCGCACTTTCCAAATCCAATGCAGATTGGTTGTCTGCGCGCCAAACGTTGATTGCTAGTAATGTAGCAAATTCAAGCACGCCTGGCTTTAAAGCACAGGATGTGAAGCCGTTTGAAGAAGCTAACAAAAATCAATTTACACGTTTGCTCGTGACCAATGCCACGCATTTGCAAGGTGGCTTGGGCAATGTAGATGGTGTTGCCAGCGGCAATGATGGTGCATGGGAAACAGTGCATTCTGGTGGTAATGTTAATTTAGCACGTGAAGCCATTAAGTCTGGCGATGTTGCTGCTGGTTTTGAACTTAACACATCTGTTTTGCGTTCTTTCAACCGTATGGTTGCTTCTGTGTGGGGGGCTTAGATGGCTGATCCTTTAAAAGCGGCACTTGCCATTTCTGGTTCTGGTATCGAAGCACAAACGCATCGCATGCGCATTGTCACTGAAAACATTGCCAATGCAAATTCTACAGGCAACACACCCGGCGCTGATCCTTATAGTCGTAAGACGATTTCATTTGCCTCTGAAATGGATCGCGCCGTTGGTGTTGCCAAGGTTCAAGTTTCAAAATTTGGCGTTGATGCTACTGATTTTATAACTCAATATGACCCAGGTCACATAGCGGCCGATGATAAAGGCATGGTGAAATTACCAAATGTTGATCTGTTCTTAGAAATAGCAGACATGCGCGAAACAATAAGAAGCTATGAAGCGAACATGCAAGCGACCAAGCAAGCACGTGAATTGATTTCCATGTCTATAGATTTGATGAGGGGTTAAATATGTCTGCGACTTTTGGTGTTGGTGGAATTGAAAATATAATTTCTTCTGCAAATTCGGGTCAAGTAGCTGATCCTTTTGCCAGCGCTGGTGTTGGTGCGCAAAAGTCTAGTGGCACAGAATTTCAGCAAGTCTTGATGGATACGGGCAACGACTTGGTAAAGTCGCTTGCGAATGCAGAGAAAACTTCAATTGAAGGCATAAAAGGTAATGCGAGCGCATTTGATGTGGCGACCAGCGTTATTGAAGCCGAACAAAGTTTAAAAATGGCAGTGGCTGTTAGGGATAAGATTGTTTCTGCTTATCTCGAAATTAGCCGCATGCAAATTTAAGAAAGCTAAGGAATAGTACGATGAGTATTAAAGCACTGTCTATTGCCGCAACGGGTATGAATGCGCAGCAAGCCAATTTGGAAGTGATTGCAAATAACATTGCGAACATTAACACGACAGGCTTTAAGCGCGCACGTGCCGAGTTTACAGACCTTATGTATGAGACTGTTAGAAACCAAGGTGTATCTGCGGTGGCGGGTCTTGAAGTGGTTCCAGAAGGCGCGAAACAAGGTCTTGGCGTAAAACTTTCTGCTATTCGTGATGTGCATTTACAAGGTGTGTTGACCCAAACAGGCAACCCACTTGATTTGGCGCTAAATGGCGATGGTTGGTTTCAGGTAACTGGTCCAGAAGGCGAAACGCTTTATACGCGCTCTGGCGCTTTTAATCTAAATCAAAATGGACAATTGGTAAATTTGAACGGCTATATTGTGCAGCCAGAAATTACCGTGCCAGCAGAAGCTAAAGAAGTTGCGATTAGTGATTCTGGTGAAGTGATCGCTTACTTAGATGGCGAATTAACTGGCACAAACCTTGGTCAACTTACCATTACTAAATTTGCGAATGAGGCTGGGTTAGAGCCACTTGGAAACAGTTTGTTTGGCGTCACAGATGCGTCTGGTACGCCCGTTGTTGGCCAACCAGGTGACACAAGCTTTGGCACGCTTTCGCAAGGCTATCTTGAGGCATCTAACGTTGATGCAATTAAAGAGATTGCAGGCATGATTGCAGCGCAGCGTGCGTATGAGATGAATTCAAAAGTTATTCAGGCGGCAGATGAAATGTCGAGTGTCGTAACACAGGGCATTCGATAAACGCGGTTAAGGGTTCAAGGAACACAAACATGGATAAGGAACAAGGTGCTATGAGAGCGCTTTTGCAAATTAAGAAAATTCTATTTCTGCCAGTCGTTACCTCTTGCATTGTTCTTGCAAATTTTAATGCCTCTTATGGGGCAGGCAAAACTGAAATTCCTGTTCCAATTTCTATGATCTATGCTGGTAACCCAATTACTGAGCGCCACTTAAGAGGCCGTATTGTTCCAAATTCATATTTGGGTCAGGTTAGCGTTTATGTTCGCAATGAAGATATTATTGGAAAAATTGCTAAATTTAATTTAGCGCCAGCGCGTCCAATCCGCACCAACCAACTTATGGAACCTGACATTATTGTCGTTAACCGTCCGGCTATTTTGCATTACAAGGCAGGTGTTTTGCGCATCACAGCAGAAGTTGTGCCGCTTAATTCTGCAAAAGTGGGCGAAGTGGTTCGTGTTAGAAATTTACAAAACAATGCAATCATAAATGGCATCGCCATGGCAGATGGCAGTGTGTCAGCTAGGCTGGTAAGATGATCTTGAAAGCCACTTTTAAGTCTATTTCTGTTTGGGCATTGGCTCTTGTGCTTTGCGCCTTTGGCGTTGGTGCAGCTTTTGCAGATGTGCGCATAAAAGACATTGTGTCTTTGCAGTCTGCACGTGAGAACCAGATTATGGGATATGGCTTGGTTGCTGGCTTAAATGGTACGGGCGATAGTTTGCGTAACTCACCATTTACTGAAGCGTCTATGAAATCGATGTTAGACCAACTTGGTATTGGTCGAACCAATGATGATTTTAGAACCAAAAATATGGCGGCTGTTTTGGTAACGGCTAAACTGCCACCTTTTGCAAATAAAGGCACTAAGATTGATGTGAACATTGCTTCAATCGGCGATGCTTCTTCTTTGGTTGGCGGTACGCTTATTTTCACACCTTTATATGGCGGTGATGGCGAAATCTACGCATCGGCTCAAGGGGGCTTGGTAGTGAGTGGTTTTTCTGCCGAAGGTGATGGCGCAAATTTAACACAAAGTACGCCAACTTCTGCACGTATTCCAAATGGCGGTATTGTTGAGGTCTCTGCACCAGGTGATTTAAATGGTGAAGAGTTTTTGGTGCTTCAGCTAATAAACCCAGACTTTGATACGGCAGTTTCTATTACAGATAGAATTAATCGCTACACCAAATCACAATTTAATATTGAATTAGCTGCAGAACTTAGCCATCAGGCGGTAGGCGTGCAAATTCCAGATGGTGTGTCTCCAACGCGTTTTTTTGCGGGCATTGGCAAGTTGAATATTGCGCCAGATATGCCAGCGCGCATTGTGGTGGATGAGCGCACAGGCACTGTTGTGATTGGCTCTGATGTGCAGGTGTCTACAGTTGCCATAACGCATGGTGGCTTGACTGTGAGTGTAACAGAAACGCCAAAGGCTTCTCAGCCGCAACCATTTTCAAATGGAGAAACTGTTGTCTTGCCTGAAACCACTATTGAGGTTTTTCAAGATGATAGCAGTGTTGGTATTGTAAAGGGACCAACGCTAGAGCAGTTGGTGAATGGA
This sequence comes from Nitratireductor sp., assembly GCA_045105915.1. GTDB lineage: Bacteria > Pseudomonadota > Alphaproteobacteria > Rhizobiales > Rhizobiaceae > Salaquimonas. The sequence continues at coordinate 262 of JBGCEA010000094.1, read as the reverse complement.
CTGAATATGATGGGCGCGAAACCTGCGGGCATTATAGCTATCCTTCAAGCCATGAAATCTAGCGGTGCATTGCAAGCGGAGTTGATTGTGCAATGATTAAGCGAACTAACTATTTATTGGGTTTTGCGATTTGTGTTGGTGCAACATTTATGGGCTCTTCTATTGTTGGCGCTCAGTCTTTAAATGCGCAACTTGGCAATCTTAACCTTCGAATTGATACTTCAATTCGGGCAGATAACCTTCTGAATATGAATGCTCTGAG
>JBGCEA010000093.1:0-8673 GCA_045105915.1 Nitratireductor sp. | reverse complement strand
GCGCATTTTATGTGACGCCAGCTATGATGTCTATTTTGGGCGCAACCCATGAAGACATGGAGCTTATTCTTAAGGGCCTAGGCTATAAGAGCGAAGCAAAGCCTGAAGCAGAAATTAAACCAGCGCCAGAAGCTGAAACAGCAACAGAAGCAAAACCTGCTGAAGCAACCGCAGATGCTGATAAAGCTGAAGCTGCAGAGGGTGAAGAAAATAGCGAAGAAGAAAAAACCATTCTTGTTTGGCGCGTTGCAAGAGCCGAGCGCCCTGCTGGCAACAACAAGTTTAAAAACAACAAATCCAAGAAAAACGCTAATAAGGCTAAAGGCAAAGACGGCGATGCTAAAAAACCGTTTAGCAAACGCGCGCCAAAGCCTGAAAAGAAAATGGACCCTGACAGCCCATTTGCAAAACTGGCTGCCCTCAAACAAAATATGGGCAATTAAGTAAGAGAGCCGATTGAGCGAAACAAATTTAGAACCTAAAACAAGATTAGACAAATGGCTTTGGCATGCACGCCAAGCAAAAACCAGAACGCTTGCGCAAAAAATGATAGCTTCTGGCAAGGTTCGCGTAAATGGCAGTAAAGTGAGCGCCGCAAAAAAGTTGGTTGGCGCACAAGACGTGCTCACCATTACACAGCCTCAATCAATCAAAATTCTAAAAATTATTGCCTGCGGCGAAAAACGAACCTCTTTTGCGATTGCTCAAAACCTTTATGAAGACCTCTCACCGCCAAAAGAGTTAAAGCACAAACAAGAAGAGCTTCAAACAGAACCAATAGCAGGAAAAAGACCCGACAAACGCGATAGAAGAAAAGCTCAAATTTTGAACGGTAAAATGGATCTAATATAGCGCCCCAAACCACTAGCAATTATAGATCAAAATCAAACATTAGAATAATCAACTAAAAAGCAAGCCATACGTGGCAAATTGGTTCTTGAGTTAGACAAAAAAACGCGTTAGTGAACCGCCGATATCAATTGTCAATTTGTGACAATTAATTGGAGAATTTATGACATACATCGTCAATGACAGCTGCATAAAATGTAAATATATGGATTGCGTAGAAGTTTGCCCAGTAGACTGCTTTTACGAAGGTGAAAACATGCTTGTTATTCACCCAGACGAATGTATTGATTGCGGTGTATGTGAGCCAGAATGCCCAGCAGAAGCAATTAAACCAGACACAGAGCCTGGCCTTGATAAATGGCTGCAAGTAAATGCTGAATACGCAGAAAAATGGCCAAACATTACACTAAAACGCGAAGCACCAGCAGACGCAAAAGAGTTTGATGGCGTTGATGGTAAGTTCGAAAAGTTCTTCTCTACAAATCCTGGCCAAGGCGACTAAGCGCAAGCGCTCGCCCCTCTTGCCTAATACACATTGCACCACTCAAAAGCTCTTTCGCGCTATTAAGCATGTTAGTTAACCTTTCATGCCGCGAGTTTGAGGATAAATTGATTTTTGGCGAAAAATGTGTTATTGAAAATCTAACAGTCGAAAACTCTTAAGATTGCCTAGCCATGAAGCAATGCTTCACTAAGGATTTAACAGTCTTAATACATTCTAGGAAACAACTTCAAAAACAGTCGCATTTATTTAAGGCCAAAACATATTTGGCCCTAAGCTGTAGACTGCTCTTAAGTTGCCCCAACCGGCTGAGTTTGTTTCCCACTAAAAATGGGAAAACAGAACCAAATGTTCTGAGTAATCAGTTTGTCTCAAAGTTTTGACAAACCAAAATGGAGTAACAAAGCGTATGGCTACTGCCAAAAAAGCTACCCAACGCCAAGGTTTTAAAATTGGCGAATTTATTGTTTACCCATCACACGGTGTAGGCCAAGTTACAAATATCGAAGAGCAAGAAGTTGCAGGTCACAAGTTAGAGCTATTTGTGATTAACTTTGAACAAGATAAATTGCTCCTGCGTGTACCTATCGCAAAAATTGAAGCCGCGGGCATGCGTAAGCTTGCAGAACCTCAAACTGTTGAAAAATCTTTGAAAACAGTTCAAGGGCGCGCACGTGTTAAGCGCACAATGTGGAGCCGCAGAGCCCAAGAATATGAAGCGAAGATCAATTCAGGCAGCCTAATCATGATTGCTGAAGTTGTGCGCGATCTATTTCGCTCTGAAAATCAGCCAGAACAATCTTATTCTGAGCGTCAACTATATGAAGCTGCACTAGACCGCATGGCGCGTGAAATTGCTGCTGTAAATAAAATCTCAACAACAGAAGCAGTTGTAGAAATTGAGAAAAACCTTGCAAAAGGCCCAAAACGCGGTGCAGCTGCTGAAGCAGATGCAAGCGAAGCCAAAGACGACGCTCAAAAAACAGACGAAGCTAAGAAAGACGAAAAGGCTGCATAAGCTTTAACGTACAGTTTCAACAATTAAGCCCCGAATGTAGTTTTTAATAAAACGCATTTGGGGCTTTTTTATTTATAGTCTTTTTTGCCCCTTTTATGATCCAACTCTCTCTTTTGCGCGTAAGCAATACAAAGGGAGACAAAAGATGATTGGTCAAGAATTTCCAAACCGCATAATAATAAAAGCCGCTAGCAAAGCGCCCTTTTTAGAGCGCGAAGAAGAAAACAAACTTGCCATAAAATGGGTCGAAGAAAAAGACCAACAAGCCCTGCATAAACTAACCCAATCACACATGCGCTTGGTGATAGCGATTGCGCACAAACTAAAAAATTATGGTTTGCCATTAAGCGATATGATCCAAGAAGGACATATTGGCCTAATGGAAGCCGCCTTTAGGTTTGACCCAGCAAAAGAAGTTAGATTTTCTACCTATGCAACATGGTGGATTAGAGCCTCTATTCAAGATTACATCCTGCGAAACTGGTCAATAGTTAGAGGCGGCACAAGCTCTGGCCAAAAGGCACTATTCTTCAAACTTAGAAAACTAAAAGCGCAAATTACCAAAAGTGGTGTTGCAAAAAACCAGCAAGAATTGCTTTCTCACCTATCAAGCGCACTTGGCGTTTCTGTAAAAGATGTTGAATCAATGGATGCGCGTTTTTCAGGTGACATATCTTTAAATGTACCAGTTTCAGACGAAGCAAATAGCATTGCAGAGCGTCAAGACTTTTTGGTGAGCACAGAAGTGCTGCCAGATGAAAACGTCTCAACGCTAATTGATGGACAAAAAAGAAAGAACCTACTTTATCAATCGCTATCTATTTTAGATAAACGCGAGCAATATATTGTAAAAATGAGAAAGCTAACTGACAAAAAAGTTACGTTGGATATTTTGGGTGCAAAGCTTGGCGTGTCTAAAGAAAGAATTCGCCAGATTGAAACAAAGGCTCTCGAAAAGCTAAAATATGAATTGCTCAAAAAAGATCCCAGCATTTCAAATTTTAGTGCGCTTTAACGCCAATAATTAAATCTAGTCGCTAATAATCTTTACGCGAGAACCAATTGCCGGCACTTGCCCAGCGCTTAGACCGTTTAAGATTTGGAACATCTTCAGGCCTTGCTCTGTTCCCTTCATTTTAGCCGCAAAAGAACCTAGCGTATCTTGCGCCCCAACATTTACGATCTTAATTTTTAGCGGTCTAAGCTTTGCTTGTTCAGCCTCGCTCAAGCGCCTAAAGCTCTTAGCAATTTTTGTCGAAGCCTCTAATATTTGGCGATTGCCAATAGGCCCCGCCGTAATAAAGCGATAGACTTGGCGATCTAATAATATGGCTTGAACCACAAAATCCCAATCGCCGCCTTTTGCTTTAGCGCTTGCTACAGGCAAACCATTATAAACGGTTTCTTGAATTGAACTTTCATCAAGCCCATTCACCCAGCCGCTTTTCATATATTCACCTAAAGATTGAAAGCGCCCTAGTATAGCCGCATCAAAACGCGTAGCCAGCGTGTCTGGTCCATTTATGATAACCGAGGTAGATTGATTTTCAATTTTCGCGCCCTTTGGCACACTAAAGGTTATGCCAAGCCCAGCATGAGAAAAGCTGTTCTCGCGAACAAAACCCTCATCAGAGCTGTCTCCAAACAAAATACCGTCTATACCTTTTTGGTATCTGGCTCTATCTGCCTCGCCAAGGCCAGGCGCACCAAAAAATCTTGCATGTCTTTTTGCAAGCTCTATGCGTTGGGGCGTTGTTGGGTGGCTAGATAGAAAACTTGCATCGCCAAATCTGTCTTTGCTTTTTTTGCTCAAGCTCTGATAGGCCTGCATGGTTTGCAAAAATCTTGCCGCGCCATGCGCATCATAGCCAGCATTGCCTAGCATTCTTATGCCAATGGCATCTGCTTGCAGCTCTTGGTCTTTAGAAAAATCAGAGAACCGTAATTTATTTGCCGCAAGCGCCACTTTACTTGCAAGTGTGTTACCCAGCACCTCATTCACAACTTGCTTGCCAACTTTGCCTTGCGCTTGTTGCTTATTGCGCAAAATAGCATGGTTTGCAGACACGTGCGCCATTTCATGAGATAAAACAGCTGCAAGCTCTGAGGTATCATTTGCAAGCGCTACCAAGCCACGCGTCACATACAAAAAACCACCCGGCAAAGCAAAAGCGTTCACCTTTGGCGAGTTTAAAACCGTAACCTTATAAACGCGGCTTTTATCTTCAGACACAGCAATTAGCCTGCCAACAATCACAGCTAGCAGCGCTTCTACTTTATCATTTTTGTATTCGCCGCCATATTTTGCCACCACCAATGGGTGCTCACGCGAGCCTATTTTTTCTTGAGGGTCGCTTGGCTTTATCCAACTAGAGGTATGCGATGGCTGATCTGCTTCAACCAGATCATCTGGTCCAACACAAGAGCTTAACCCTAAAGGCAAAGCAATTGCCAAGCCAAGCACAACGCGCCTAGCCTCTAAAGATCGAAAACCAAACGCGCTAACATCGATTTTATCATTTTTAACGCGATTAATAATTTCAAACCCCTAAGCCGCACCAATGCAATCTATGTATCTTTATATCTTATAATAAAAAATAATGTGGCACAATTTAAGCAACAGAACCTTACCAGAAAATAAATAAGTTTCGAATTGTCGTAAGATCACAAAATTAGGCACTTATTTCTTTATCATAGCTCATAACACAGGCCTCAAATTTAGCTCTTTATTCCAAAAACTGCTTCTATTTCTACGCAAGCATTGAGCGGCAAAGAAGCAACCCCCACTGCTGCACGAACATGAATGCCTTTTTCGCCCAATACCTCGCCCATAAAATCAGAAGCACCGTTCAAAACCACTGGGTGATCATAAAAATCTGGCGTTGAAGCCACAAAACCGCCAAGACGAATACAATTAGTAATGCGCTCCCAGTCTCCTGCACATGCAAGCTTAACTTGCGAGAGTATATTAATTGCACATTGGCGCGCGGCTATTTGCGCATCTTCAACGCTTATATCTTTTCCAAGCAAACCTTTGCCAACCAAAACACCCTTTTTGAGTGGTAATTGGCCAGAAATAAAAAGTGTATTTTCATGCTCCACAAACCCAACATAACTTGCTAAAGGCTTTGGCGGCTCACCCAAAACAACACCTAATTGATCAAGTTTTTGTTCTATCTTAAAAACCATGTCTAAAGCCTTTTATATTTAGAAAAGCGAATGCATGAATATGCATTATTGAGACCCAAAGTAACAAAAATACATATTGGCACTATACAGCAAATGCTTCTGGCGCTAACCTTTAATCGCATAAATGATGAAAATAAAACCAAATAAACTTCATATTTTACCGCATATAAAACCAACAACTAAAACAAGGCCTTTTCTGTGGAACCTGTAACGAAAAAGAATGACGCGGAGCTAGACTTATCTCCGCATGTTTCTGACGAAATTCGCAAAACCACTTGCTATATGTGTGCATGCCGTTGTGGCATTAACGTACACCTTCGCAATGATGAAAATGGTGAACCAAAAATTCGTTACATTGAAGGCAATAAAGACCACCCAATTAACAAAGGGGTTTTATGTGCCAAAGGTTCTGCTGGTATTATGCAGCATTATTCACCTGCAAGACTTTCAAAACCACTAAAGCGCGTTGGCGAACGCGGCGAAGGTAAATTTGAAGAAATTGAATGGGATGAAGCATTAGAAATAGCCACAGGCTGGCTTGGTAATATTCGCAATACCGATCCTAAAAAACTTGCCTTCTTCACAGGGCGCGATCAAAGCCAATCTTTCACTGGCTGGTGGGCACAAGCTTATGGCACACCAAACTTTGCAGCCCATGGGGGCTTTTGCTCGGTAAACATGGCTGCTGGCGGCATTTACACCTTTGGTGGTGCGTTTTGGGAATTTGGTTCTCCTGATTGGGAAAAATCAGAATTCTTTATGATTTTTGGTGTTGCTGAAGATCATGATTCAAACCCAATTAAACTAGGCCTGTCTAAACTAAAATCACGCGGCAAAAAAATTGTTGGCGTAAACCCAGTTCGCACAGGCTACAACGCCATTGCAGATGAATGGGTATCCATTACACCTGGCACAGATGGTCTGTTTGTCCTTTCACTTGTTCACGAGCTAATTAAAGCGGGTAAGGTCGATCTAGATTATCTCATTCGCTACACAAATTCGCCTTGGCTCGTGATCGATGATCCAAAAGCAAAAGACCATGGCCTATTTGCTAGAGACAAAGATGGCAATGCGCTTGTTCTAGACAGAAACACCGGCAAAGCTGTTGCCTATAACAAAAAAGGCGTAAAGCCTGCACTACAAGGCAGCGTAGAAGTATCTAAAGGCAAAAAAGCGGTTCCTTCATTCACGCTTTTAGCGAACAAATATTTATCAGACGAATACGCGCCAGAAAACGTTACCAAAACAACTGGCGTACCTGTAAAGCAAATCAAAAGACTAGCGGCAGAAATTGCAGAAGCTGCTTTTGAAAAAGAAATCGTTGTCGACCAACCATGGACAGACATGAAGGGCGAAAAGCACGAGAAGATGATAGGTCGCCCTGTTGCTTTTCATGCAATGCGCGGCATCTCGGCTCACTCAAATGGTTTCCAAACCTGCCGCTCAATTCACCTACTTCAAATCTTGCTTGGCTCAATAGATTGCCCAGGTGGCTTTAGATTCAAACCACCTTATCCACGTCCTGTTGCAGGCCAACCAAAGCCACATGGTGGCAACAAGCCAAACACGCCACTAGCTGGCCCGCACCTTGGTTTCTTGCGCTCACCTAAAGATTTGCTGCTAAACGAAGATGGATCGCCACAACGCATAGACAAAGCCTTTTCATGGGACGCACCTATGTCTTCGCATGGTCTTATGCATATGGTTATCTCAAACGCATATGAGGCAGACCCATACGACATTGATGTTTTGTTTATGTATATGGCCAACATGTCTTGGAATTCTTCGATGAATTCTGATGGCGTGATGAAAATGCTGACAGATAAAAAAGAAAATGGCGAATATAAAATTCCCAAACTTATTTATTCCGATGCTTATTCATCTGAAATGGTGGCCTTTGCTGACTTGGTTTTACCAGACACAACTTATCTTGAGCGCCACGACGCTATCTCAACACTAGATCGCCCTATCAGCGAACCAGAAGCAATGTGCGATGCCATTCGCTGGCCAGTATTAGAGCCTGATCGCGATGTGCGCGGCTTCCAATCTGTCCTGCTCGATTTAGGCGCACGTCTTGGCTTACCTGGCATGGTAAAAGAAGATGGCACACCCGCCTTTAAAGACTATGCCGATTATATAACCAACCACCAAAGAAAACCGGGCATTGGCCCACTAACTGGTTGGCGCGGTAAAGACGGCAAATCTACAGGTCGCGGCGAGCCAAATAAAGACCAGATTAAACGTTATATCGAAAATGGCGGCTTCTCAGAAACACACGTTCCTAAAGAAGCGCTTTATTTCAAACATGCCAATATGGCTTGGCAAGATTGGGCTGTTGAAATGGGCTTGCAAGATGCACCTGTTGAAAACGTGTTCCAGCTTTACTTAGAGCCGCTTCGCGAGTTCCAACTATGTGCTGAAGGCAAAGCAGAACCAACACCGCCAGAAAGCCACCGCGATAGAATTATCAAATGCTTCGATCCGCTTCCAACATGGTATTCACCATTTGAGGGCAGCATGATTGATGAAGAAGAATTTCCATACCATGCGCTAACACAGCGCCCTGCCGCTATGTACCACTCATGGGGCTCACAAAATGCATGGCTACGCCAAATTCATGGTAAAAACCCAATGTTTATACCAAGTGAAATTTGCGACGAAGTTGGCCTGCAAGATGGTGACTGGGCTTGGATTTCTTCTCACCACGGCAAAATTAAAGTGCCAGTAAAACGCATGAACGCAGTGAACAACAAAACACTATGGACATGGAATGCCATTGGTAAACGCAAAGGCGCTTGGGGCTTGTCTGGCAAAGCGCCAGAAACCGAAGAAGGCTTTTTGCTAAACCACATCATTCACGAATTATTGCCACCAAAAGGCGATGGACTTCGTTGGTCTAACTCTGACCCAATTACAGGCCAAGCCGCATGGTTTGATTTGCGTGTGAAGGTAGAAAAGGCCGAAGCTGGAGATGGCGTGAGCGAGCCTCAATTTGAACAACAAGAAGATTCTGGCGTACATGCAAAAACAAAAACACCAGATACACTGTCTTATGGTAAGGAGTGGACGAAATGACCTCATTACCAACTTCCACAAATAAAAAACTTGGCCTCGT